>JBKOWC010000165.1:0-5597 GCA_046724215.1 Pseudomonadota bacterium
CGAGCGGCATGGCCACGACGCCGTCGGTGCGGAAGATCTGGCCCGCATGATCGACGCCGGGCGTGCCGACGGGAAGCAGGACCTCGGGCGCCCGGGCGAACGGCGTGTCGGCCGCGACGAGCGCGATGGTCGGCACCTCACTCGGCGGCGGCGCCATCGCGCGGAAGCTCGAGATCCAGACGAGCGCGTCGACCTCCTGCGCGGCGAGCAGCCGGCTGGTCGCGAACAGGTGCGAGTCGTGGCGGGGGATGCCACCCGCGAAGCTGGTCCGCAGGGGCAGGCCGCTCTGCCAGGTGCAGACCTGGTTGGCGCCCAGCAGATTGTCGCTGCCGGTGAGCGGCAGGGCCGCGGCGCGGGTACCCTGGTTGAGATCGCGCACGAGATCGACGAGGGACTGTGTCATGAGGCCGCCGCCGGGGAAGCCGAACGCCGCCGCCGCCCACGTAACCACGCCATAGCGTGCCGCCTTGAGCGACTCGGCAACCTCGCGCAGCCGCTCCATCGGAAGACCGGCGATCGTTGTCGTCTGCAACCGTCGATCGGTAATCAGGCAGCGCAGCGCCGCGACGGCCTCCGGCAGGTGCTCGAGGGGGCAGGGCAGCTCGCTGATCGTGTTGGCGCCACTGCCCGAGCCGGGCGGCCCCAGGCGGAAGAGCCGCCGCGCCTTCGCCCCGTCGTCATAGAGCGTCTGCGTCGGCGCAACGCACAGCTCGACGAAGCGGGGAAACGTCGCGAGGGGATCCGGTCCGACCATGAGCAGGCAGTCCATGTGGTTGCGGACCTCGCCCAGCGTCGTCGTCATCCAGCCGCTGTCCTGCAGCACGCGCAGATTGCGGAAGAGACCATCCGTGCCGAAATGATCGACGATTCCGCCGACGCGCTCGGCGAGGCGCATGGCGGCGCGCACGCCGTCGACGTCGGCTGCGAGCCCGCCGATCAGCGGCTGCCGGCTCGCCGCGAGAATTGCTGCCGCGCGCGCCACCGCGTCGCCGCGCTCGGCCGCGGTGCCGGCGATGCGTGCCGTCGCTTCGAGCGGGCGGCGCTCGAACCCCTGGCGGCTGAGATCGCAGCCGGCGGCGCGCACGGCGAGCTGTCCGTCGGCTTCGGCCGCGACTGTCAGGTCATCGCAGCCGAGACCGCAGAACGGGCATGCAACGTTGCGCCGCAGCGCGCTGTCGACGACGCCTGGCATCGTCGCGGATCAGGTGTCGTATTTGACGTAGGCGAAGCGCTGATCGGTTTGCGGCGTTCCCTCGAGCGCGCCGCCGGCCTTGCCGGGCTGCCAGTGGACGACCTCTTCGATCTTCTTGGCGAGCTCGAAGTCCTTGTCGGTGATGCCCTTCGCCGCATGGTTCATCAACCTGACTTCGACCCAGGCATAGGACGCGGTGATGTCGGGATGATGCCACGCCGCTTCGGCGAGATGGCCCACCGTGTTGACGACCATCAGCGTGCCTTTCCAGCTGTGCGTGCGATATTTACGCCGGATCCAACCCTTCTCCAGGAACCAGTGCGGTAGTTCCTGCTTGAGGCGAGCCTCGACTTCTTCGTCGCTGTAAACCCGTTCCTTGGCCGTTTCGGGCATGATGAATCGCTCCCCCGAAAGTTGTGCCGACTAATCCCTTGACATCATGCGGGCAAGACCGCATTCACGGCGGCATGATAATCGCTCGTTCCGGCGCGGGCAACGCAGTCACCGAGGCGAGCGATGCGCGCCTTCCCCTGCGGACCGTCGAGCGCGTCACCGTCAGCGTTCCCGCACGCCTGCATCTCGGCTTCGTCGATCTCAACGGCGACATGGGCCGCCGCTTCGGCAGCGTCGGCATCGCCATCGACAGGCCGCATACGCGCGTCGTTGTCGAGCGCAACGAACGCACGCAGATCGAGGGCCCGGACGAGGCGCGGACGCAGGGCTACCTGGAAGCGCTGATCCGGCGGTTCAACCTCGACCGCCGGCTGCATCTCAAGGTGGCGGACGTCATCCCCAGCCATGTCGGCCTCGGCTCGGGCACCCAGCTCGGCTTGGCGGTGGGCGCCGCCCTCTCGCATTTCTTCGGGCTCGGCCTGGATGCGCGCACCCTCGCCGGCCTGCTCGAGCGCGGCGCGCGGTCGAGCGTCGGCATCGCGACGTTCGAGTCCGGCGGCGTCGTGCTGGACGGCGGCCGCGGCGACCGCGACGAACCGCCGCCGGTCCTGAGCCGGCTGCCGTTTCCGGACGACTGGCGCGTCCTGCTCGTCAACGACCATCGACGCCAGGGCCTGCACGGTCCGGCCGAGATCGACGCCTTCCGACGGCTGCCGACGTTTCCATCGGAGCAGGCGGCGCATCTCTGCCGGATGATGCTGATGGTTGCCCTGCCGGCGCTGGCCGAGGCGGATTTCAAGCGCTTCAGCGCCGGCGTCGCCGAGTTGCAGCGCATCATCGGCGATCACTTTCGTCCGGTGCAGGGTGCGCGTCTCATGAGCGCCGCCGTCGCCGAGGTGCTCGCCTGGCTGGAATCCGAGGGGATCGTGGGCGTAGGCCAGAGTTCCTGGGGTCCCACGGGATTCGCCCTGATCGACAGCGAGGCCGCCGCCGCGGGCCTGCTGGCCGCGGCCCGGCGTCGCTGGTCGTCGCCGACATCGGGCCTTTCCTTTGCCGTGACGCGCGGTCGCAATCGGGGCGCCGACATCGAGATCCTGCCGGCCGAAGCCTGAACCAGGCCTTATTGCCTCTTGTCTTCCGTGGCCGGCCCGGACAAGACTGCCGTCCGCCAAGAACCGTCAAGGTCCGCGGGCGCCAGGGAGGGACGTCATGGAGGCCCCGTATATCCTGCATATGCTGAGTCCGCTGCGCCACGTCAGCCCGTTCGACGTGAACATGGCGCTCGATGCCGGATTTAATGCGGCCGTTCCCTACACGACCGTGGAGCTGGGTGAAGTGCGCGGCCTGGTGCAGGACGCGATCTTCTCGCGCGGGCCCAAGGGGGCTAAACGCACGGGCGTCTTCATCGGAGGCAAGAACGCTATCGCTGCCCTCGACATGCTCGAGGCGGCGCGCAAGGCGATGTTTCCGCCGTTTCAGATTTCCGTGTTTGCCGATCCGGCCGGCTCCTTCACCACGGCGGCCGCGATGGTCGCCAAGGTGGAGAAGGCCCTGAAGCAGCGCGACGGCAGCAGCCTTTCCGGGCAGAGCGTCACGATCTTCGGCGGCACCGGCGTCGTCGGCTTCGCCGCCGGGATCATCGCCGCGCTCGAGGGTGCCAAGGCGACGCTGATCGGGTATGACGGCGCCGCTCGCGTCAAGCAACTCGCCGACAGCGCGCGCGACCGGTTCAAGGTCGAGCTCGCTCATGCCGATGGCAGTTCCGAAGCGCTCAAGCTCACCGCTGTAAAGGACGCGGACGTCGTGCTCTGCGCCGGGCGCGCCGGCGTTCAGATCCTGAGTGCGCAGCAATTGGCCGGTGCCGGCCGATTGCGGGTTGCCGCCGACGTCAACGCGGTGCCGCCGGCCGGTATCGAGGGTTTGGGCGTGCAGGATGACAGCGCCGCGCTCAAGGGTAGCAGCGCGCTCGGCATCGGCGCGCTCGCGATCGGGGCCGTCAAGTACAAGGTCGAGTCCGGTCTGTTCCGCAAGATGATCGAGTCGGACAAGCCGCTGGTCCTCGACTTCCGCGATGCCTTCAAGCTGGCGCGCGAACTTGTCGGCTGATCCGGAATCCTTCCTCGTCGTCGCGCTGTCGGGGCGGGCGCTCGCCGCCGCGGCTCGGCGGGCGGGCTGCCGTGCCCGCGTGCTCGATCTCTTCGGCGACATGGATACTCGCGTGCACGCCGACGCCTGCTTGACGGTCGACGGCAGCCCGGAGAACGGCTTCGAGCCGGCCGCGCTTTTGCGCGCGGCGGAGCGGCTGGCACCGGCGGCAGAACCGGCGCGCTACGGGCTGGTCTATGGCGCCGGCCTCGAATCCGCGCCGGACTTGCTGGCGCGGTTGACGGAGGGGCGCCGGCTCTACGGCAATTCGCCGGCAACCGTCGCCCGCACGAAGGATCCGCGGCAGTTCTTTGCTCTGCTCGATCGTCTGGGCGTCCCGCACCCGACGACGACGTATACGCCGCCGGCCGATCCGACGGGGTGGCTGGCGAAGCAGGTCGGCGCCGCCGGCGGAGCGCACATCGTGCCGGCCGGCAGCACTCGTGTAGCGAACTCCTACTATCAGCGCCGGGCGCCGGGCCGTCCGGTCGGCGCGTCATTCCTCGCCGATGGCCGGCAGGCATTCCTTCTCGGTTTCAGCGAGCAATTGGCGGCGTCGGGTTCGAACGCGGAATCGTTTCGTTTCGGCGGCGTGCTGCAGCCGGCCGCGCTCGCCGACTCGGTCGCAAACCGCGTGCCCGGCATGCTCGATGCCCTGGTGCGCGAGCTGGGGCTCGTCGGCCTCAACAGCCTGGACATGATGGTCGATGGTGCGGACCTCGCGATCCTGGAGATCAACCCGCGGCCCGGCGCGAACCTGGACATCTTCGATGCCGATGCCTCGGCCGCCTTGTTCGGGCTCCATCTCGCGGCATGCCGGGGCCGCCTGCCGCAACGCTGGACGCCGCCGCGACGGGCGACGGCGATGTCGGTCGTCTATGCGGAGCGTCCGCTGCGCGTGCCCCTCGACCTCGAATGGCCGTCCTGGGCGGCCGATCGGCCGGCGCCCGGCGCCACGGTGTCGCCGGGGTGGCCGATCTGCAGCCTGCTGGCGGCGGCGCCGACGCCGGAGGCGGCCCGCCAGGCGCTCGCGACGCGGACAACCTGCTTGCTGTCCAAGCTGGATGCCGTGGTCGGCGACGCCGTTGCCATCGACGTCGTGCCGGTGGCGCCGGCGGCAGCGCTGCATCCGAATGGAGCCGGCCGTGCTTAGCGAGACGAAGCGACCGAGCATCAATCTGCTGGCGCAGCCGCTCGTGCGGGCGCTCGTCGCCGATGCAAGCGCGCTCCGCATCCGCGTCGCCGAGGGGGCGGCGGGGTGCACGCTGATCGATGCCGGGATCGACTGCGTCGGGGGGATCGAGGCCGGCCGCCGCATCGCGGAGATCTGCATGGGCGGGCTGGCGCATGTCCACGTCTCCGCCGCGGGTCCGTTCCGTCACTGGCCCTGGAGCCTCAGCGTGCACGCGGCCGACGCGGTGCTGGCCTGCCTCGGCAGCCAGCTCGCCGGCTGGCAACTCTCCGTCGGATCGGGAAAAGAAGCCTATCATGCCCTCGGCTCGGGGCCTGGCCGCGCTATCGCCCGCAAGGAGGCGCTCTATGACGAGCTCGGCTACCACGACAGCGGCGAGCAGGCCTGTTTCGTCCTCGAGGTCGACCGGCCGCCGCCGGCCACCCTGGTCGACAAGGTGGCCAAGGACTGCGGCATCCCGCCGACCAGCCTGACGTTCATCCTGACCCCGACGCGCAGCCTCGCCGGCACCGTGCAGATCGTCGCCCGCGTCCTCGAGGTGGCGCTCCACAAGCTGCATGAGCTGCACTTTCCACTCGACCGTGTCGTCGATGGCGTGGGGACGGCGCCGTTGCCGCCGCCGGCTGCGTCGTTCACGGCTGCCATGGGACGCACGAACGATGCCATCATCTATGG
>JBKOWC010000250.1:0-9460 GCA_046724215.1 Pseudomonadota bacterium
GCTGGCGGCGGCCGAGATGCAGCTGCCGGCGCTGGCGCGCGCCGTTCCGATGGCAACCGGTGTGGTCGTCCTGATCGCCGGCGCGCTTCAGTTCAGCGCGTGGAAGGCCCACCACCTGGCCTGCTGCCGGGAGGCGCCGGCCTGCCGGGCGTTGCCGGCGGACGCCGCCAGGGCCTGGCGACACGGCCTGCGCCTTGGCCTCCACTGCAGCTACTGCTGTGGCGGCCTGACGGCGATCCTCCTCGTCGTCGGGGTCATGGACCTGCGGGCGATGGCGGTCGTGGCCGCCGCCATCACCGTCGAACGCCTGGCACCGGACGGCGAGCGAGTCGCGCGGGCCATCGGTGCGGTCGCCGTCGGCGCGGGGCTGCTCCTGATCGCGCGCGCAGCCGGACTCGGATGACCTGCGAGCCGTGCGACCTCGCTCAGCGCAGATCGCCGGTGTGCCCGAGGGAATAGCGGCCCGGCAGGGGCCAGACAGCGAGGCCGTGCGGCTCCGTCCCGACCGGGATCTCCTTCACGGCCCCGGTCGTCGTGTCGATCGCGTAGACCACATTGTCGAAACGGCCGGAGAGCCAGAGCAGCTTGCCGTCGGCGCTGACATTGCCCATGTCCGGGCTGCCGCCGCCAGGAATCGGCCAGGTGACGTCGACCTTCCGGGTGGCGAAATCGACGACCGACACGCTGCCCGGGCCGTGCGACTTGCCGTGCACCTTGTGGCTGCCGCGGTTGGCAACGTAGAGCTTCTTGCCGTCGCGGCTGGGGTAGAGGCCGTGGGTGCCGATCCCGGTGGCGATGAAGCCGGTCTCCTTGAAGCTGTCGCCGTCGATCATGAAGACGCCGTCGGCATGCATGTCCGCGACGTAGAAGACCCTGCCGTCGGGCGAGACGCAGATGTCCTGCGGCATGCCGCCCTTGGATAGCTTGAGGTAGCCGACGACCTTGCGGTCGACGAAATCGATCTTCACGAGGCTGCCGTCGAACTCGCAGGTGAAGATGCCGTAGCGGCCGTCGATGGAGAACTCGCCGTGGTTGATGCCGGCGCAGCCCGGCGTCGCCAGGGACGACTGCAGCGCCATGCTGTGGGGATCGCGGAAGTCCAGGCGCTTCAGCGCCTCGGCCACGACGATCGCCGAGGCGCCGTCGGGCGTGAAGTACATGTTGTAGGGATCGTCGACGGCGATGCTGGCGCCGGGCTTGCCGGTCGTCGGATCGATCGGGGTCAGGCTGCCGTCGGGGCGGCCTTCGGCATTGTCGGTCACCCACAGGGTCCTAAGGTCCCAGGACGGCACCACGTGCTGCGGATTGGCGCCGACCCTGAAATGATCGACGACCTTGAGGGTGGCGGGATCGATGACGGAGACGTCGCTCGAGGCCCGGTTGGGGACATAGATCCGCGGCAGGGCCCCGGCGACGGCGGGGCTGAACTTCCCGGCCGTGGTCTCGCTGTACATGTCGTTCGGATCGATCACCGGGGGCATGCCCGGCACGGTCTGTATCGGGGCGGATTGAGCGGCGGCGCCCGCCCAGCAGAGCGCGGCCAGAGCCAGGGGCAGGGTAAGGGTCCGTATCGGCATTCCACGACGGTCGGCAGGCTGCTGCATGATCGCTCCGGGATGAGGGATTTTGGTGCGCAAGACTAGCGCTGGGAAACGTCCTTTTTGATGGCGGCGACGGTCTGGGCCACGATGGCGTCGACGCCGAGCTGGCCGAGCTCGGCGCTGGCGCGCCGCGGGTCGCCGTGCACGCCATCGGCCGGACCTAGCGGCGACTTGAGCCGCTCCGTCCGCACCAGCCGGGGATCGACGGCGAGCATCAGCGACGTGTCGGCAAGCCCGGCATGGGTGCCGATCTCGGCGTCGCTGTAGCCCTGCTTCTCCAGGGCCCGGATGTAGTCGGTCTGGGTCACCCTGTAATATTCCATGACGGCGTGGACGCGCGCCGGCGTCGCCGCCCATTCGCGGTTCAGGTGCTCGGCCACCGACTTCAGGTCCATCTCGTAGCCGCCGCTGTCCTCGAGGAAGACGATGTCGCGGAAGCCGCCCTGCCGGAAACTGCGGGCCGCATATTCCAGGAGCTTGGCCAGCACGTCGTCGGGCACGGTGATGGTGCCGGGGAAGCGCATGTGGCCGGTCGGCGGACTGATGTTGCCTTCCGGCACATAGGCGATCTCCGGCGCCACCAGGGCGTTGCCGAGCTGCGTCGCGATCCGGGCGGCCAGCGCGCGGGCGCGCACGTTGTGCTTGCCGAGCGCCATATGCGGCCCGTTCTGCTCGGTGCCGCCGATGGGAACGATGATCGTCGTCTTGCCGGCGGCCTGGAGGTCGCGCAGCTCGGTCCAGGTAAGCTCCTCCAGGAAGACGGTCCCAGGCCCCTGTGCCGGCACCGGCCCGGCGTCGCCCAACGTCAGGCCAAGCGCCAGGATGGCGAGGGAAGAAGCCCGGCGAAGGCCGCGGCGCAGCGTCCGAATCGTCGGAGAACCCGTCGGCAGGCGTGGGCGTGGCATCGAGTCTCGCTTTGCGTCGGTCGCCGCGGTTGTGCCGGAAGCGCCCGGGCCGCTCAATAGGCTTCCCCGCCTGCGACGTTTTGTCAGCCTCGGGGCCGGCGTTTTTACCACGCGGGCGCGCTCCTTTCGTTGATCTCGATCAGCGGCGGGCCCCCCGGCTGCGGGGACCGCTGCAGCAGCCCGCAACGCGCGGACCGCATCGGCGGCGGCGGAGTCTAGCGCGGGCTGTCCTCGCGCGACCAGTCCCTGTGCGAGCCAGCGTCGGAAAATGTGATAATCTGGCGGCGAATGTCGACGATCGTGGTGTCCGCGGCGGACGCAACCTACGCCGGCCTCCTGTTCGACCTGGTAGATTCCCTGTGTGCGGCGGCGATCCCGGATCTGCGGATCGGCTGCCTCGATCTCGGGCTGACCGATGCCGCGCGCGCGCGGCTGCGCCCGCTCGTGCATGAGATCATCCGGCCGGAATGGCCGTTTCGACCCCACCCGGTCTTCGGGACCGGTCCGCGCCATCTCTCGCGCGCAGTCCGGCCCTTCCTGCCCGAATACTTTCCCGGCCACGAGACATACATTTGGCTCGACGCGGACTGCTGGGTGCAAGACCGCATGGCGCTTCAGGGCCTGGCGCATGCGGCGTCGACGGGCGCCCTCGCCGTCGTGCCGGCCGCCGATCGTTCCTATATCCATTCGGACGAAGCCCGGGGCTGGGTCGACCGCAGGTATCGGATGGCGCTCGGGGACGATGCGGCCGACCGGCTGCGGCCGTTCAACTATATAAACTGCGGCGTGCTGGCCCTGCGGGCGAAGGCGCCCCATTGGGTAGCCTGGGAACGGCGCTTCCAGGCGGCACTGGATCGATGGGAGGGCGACTTCCTCTCCGACCAGGCGGTCCTCAATGCACTCGTGTATCTCGACGCCGTCGATCATGCTGCCTGCCGAATACAACTGGATCTGCCATCTGCGGCTGCCGCTCTGGCTGGCGGACAAACGGCGGTTCGCCAATCCCAACTATCCGTGGACGCCGATCGGCATCATGCACAATACGCTCAACAGCAAGGATCAGGGCGTGGCCGTGCCATCGACCGATGGCACCCTCGTCAGCAC
This sequence comes from Pseudomonadota bacterium, assembly GCA_046724215.1. Lineage (GTDB taxonomy): Bacteria > Pseudomonadota > Alphaproteobacteria > Dongiales > Dongiaceae > JBKOWC01. Next base: position 3,611 of record JBKOWC010000250.1, read on the forward strand.
GGTCCTGAGTTATGGCGGGTTCAGGGCCCTGGCCCTGGCGGCGACGCCGCGAGAGAGCCGGGGCTGACGTTTCTCGACTTTCTAGTCTACCGCTGCCATGTCGCAGCGAAGAAGCCATTGCCGGATTTTATTCATAGTCTTGCTCCGGATTCGGAAACCGGGGACCTGCATCGCTTGCATGTGCCGGTCTGCTTCTTCGCCCGCAGGCGGGCCAGGGAACTGAAGTTCTTGTGACGATCGTCACAGTTCCGGAGTGCATTCCATCACTTCCATCCGCCAACCTTCGCCCAAATATTCTGGTGTCCGATCAATCGGCCGGTCTTGAGGTGCGCCCATGGTGACGAGAACTTTGACCCACTTCGCGGCATCGGCGTCGGTGATTGCCGCCATGTTGGTGTTGGCGGCACCTTTCGTTCTCACGATCTGGTCGCCATTCTTCGTCAGGTAGCGTCAACCATCTCAGTGCAACGGTTTGCACTGCATTTTCAGCGCCTTGCGCTCGGCATGCGATGCCGCCCAACCGAGCGGACTCCTAAAACAGTGGCCGGCGGACCAAGTGCCGTTCTTTGACGGCGGCCATCCGCAGCGTATATGGTGAACGTGCGTTTGACAGGCCTTGGCAACGGCGCACAGATCCTCCTTCATGGTTAATCGTCGGAAGCACCAGTCCGAGCGGCGTTTTCCGCACAAAATCGACGTGTCGGTGCCGCGGGACAGTCTGGGTCCGCAACTCACAGCCATGCTCGCGTGGTGTCGCGCGCACGCCGCAGCCGGTTACTGGGATTGCCATGGACACCGGGCGTTAACACCGGAGAACCCGCCGCAAAAGGTCGTACGATTCTATTTCGCCGATCAGCCGATCGCCGATCGGTTCCGGCGCGAGTGGCTCTAACGTCGCCGGTCCGGTGGCTCTATCGGCCGGGGCAAGGTCGCTTCGGTGCCGGTGGTTTCGGTGCGGGAGCCCCGGTCAGACGGCGGCGGCGGTCCCGAGCATCGCCAGGCGGAGAAGCGGGCCGCTGCTTGCGATGCAGCCGGTCGCTGGCGTAGTAGACCGCCGCGCCGGGGAACGCCGTCGAGGCCCTTACGGCGACGCCGTCGGAAGATCGCTCTCGACGACGAGGCGCTCGTGCCCGTCCTTCAGCGACTTGATGCGGTATTGATTGTTGCCCGCTACAGTTGGCGGCATGAGCCGGATGATCTTGTAGCGGCCGGGCGGGATCAGGCGGGCACCGCCGTCCTGGGCGTCGATGACGGCACCCTCTTTAAATCTGTGCGTCGGCATAGGTTCTCGGAGCCTTTCGGGTATGGGTCGGCGCATTGCCGCGTTGAATGGAGGTCCTCGACGGCAATGGCGTCCAAGGTCGTGTGGGGCAGAAGAATTCGGTCACTTAGCGGGCACGACCGCGTCCGCGGACTCATCGGCGAGGCGCCTGAAATCTTCGAGGACGCTGTCGATGAGCTTCTGCCGGCGCGGGTCGCGGCCCGCGGACGCGCCGGCGAGCAGGGTAATCAGATAGCGCGCCTTCTCGGCCACCTCGCGCCATGTCTGCGACGGTGCGGCAACGAGAAATCTCTCCAGTTCGGCCCGGCGTTGCCGCATGGTGGTTTGGTCAGCCTCGACCTCCGCGAGGCGGCGGCGGATCTCGGTGGCCTTCTGCGCCGCCATTCCGCGGTGTTCGTCGAGCGCAATGGGTTTGTCGAGCATGGTTTTCCGTCCTCGCTGGGGTTGGGATGGTCATCGGTTGCCGCACGGATCGGCGGCTCCTAGCCGGCGAGTTTGCTGGCACAGGCACTCACGACATCGGAATCGGCCGTGGTCGCGCCCGGCATTACCGCCCATTTCTTGGCCAGATCGGAACGCGCGCTCCATTCGAGCTTGTTCGGCTCCGCGACGTCTGCGCGCGCCTTCCCCTCGCAGAACAGCGCCTGCTGCTCGACGATGCCGGCGTGGACACGGCTTTGCGCAGCGCCGCTGGTGACTTGCCAACCGGCCATGTTCGTGATGAGAGGTCCGGCAATCAAGCCGATCACGAGATACATCAGTTTGGGTTTGGCCGATTCCCATTTCGACGCCGCTGTCTTCATCGAAGTCGCTGACATGGAGGCTCTCCCTGAGGATTGCGATTCTCACTGCGGGAAGGCTCGACCGCTCCCGTCAGGTATCGCCGCGCCGCCGAGCGCGGCCACAATTTTCCGTATGTCATATTGATGGACCTTTCGACCTCCAAGTACAATGAAAATAATTTTTCACCAATCGGCAATTCTCTTGGCCCACAGAAAATGACAGCTATCCGCCATTCTCTGTTTTATTTTCGGCTTATTTTGCCCCGGTCGAGAGAATCCCCCGCGATGTCGACGACCCGGCGAGCCCTGCCTCGCACGCGGCAAATCGGCTGAGCGCGCAATCCCCGACATCCGAGCGGCACGTGCCGAATTGGCTGGACTCTCGTCGGGAAGAGGCGCTTGGTGATCGGGCAACGTCGCAGCCCAACCGAGGAAGAGCGTTGCTTGTCGAGGTGATGCGGCGCCGGACGGAAGGACAGCGGCGCGGTGATGTCTGCGCATCATTGCCTGCTCCTCGACTCGACTGACCCGAGTCGCGATGCTCGAATCATTCGAATGCGGCGATGACGACGCGGCGCTGAAGCGAGCCGAGAATGTGCTCGGCCCTTGCTTGCGCAAGAGAGGCTGCATGCTTCGCTTGATGGAAAAGAACGGCGCGACGTTCGTGGCGCACATCCGCGAGACCGGCGAACAATATTGCGCATCGTATTGTGTGAAGTCGGGCTACAACACCATTGCGGACGAGACGCCCCGGTCGCACTGGTTCGCCAGCCGGATCGACGCGCAGACGTGGCTGCGCCAAAGCGCTGCGGCGCGGGAATTCACCACCATCAGATGGATCCGGTAAGCGAGAGTGTCTGTCGGCGCGCGCCTTCCGGCCGGTGCCTCCATGCCACCGCCGCGCATCCCCAATACGCACCCGCAAAGGGCAACCATCATGACTAGCAAGTCCGCAGCCGTCACCGCCGCGTGCATTGTCGCGCTCGTCGGTGGCGGCCTCTACGGCGCGCTGCGGTACACCGCCTCGCGCGCCCCCGTGGCGGCGATCGACGATCGCCAAGCCAGCGCTGCAGCCGACGGCTCCGAGTCAGAAGCAAAAGCGAAGGCAGAGGCGGGGTTGCGCGACGCCGCCATTGCCTGGGGACAGGTTCACCTCGGGGTGAACGCGTTCATCTCGGGGACGTTCTCGGTGGGCGCCGGACCGGATCGGTTCGCGTGCGGCACGCTGGCGACGCGGCCGTTGCGCGAAGTCACGCTGGTCATCGTTGCACCGAATGGCACGGTACGGCAGGTGGAGGGAGCCGAGGCCAAGCGCGAGTTCCTCGAACGCTGCAACGTGGTCCTTCTCTAACCCTAGCTGAGGTGCCTTGCGGCGGCGCGCATCTCTCAATGCACCGTTCCACTCGTCTCCACTCGTCGCGACGCTCTGGGACTGCGGCCGCTCGATCGCCCCGATGATATTCCAATAGGCCGATCATGCGGGTTGGCGTAGTGGATCTCCTGGTGGACGCTCCGCTGCGAGGGTGGCAGGAGTATCTCTATGCCGCGTACTTGCGCAAACAGTTCACCAGCGTCATGCCGCAGGCGGTGTCGGTGTGGTGCCGTCAGCTCGGGCACGAAGTCTACTACACCACCTACTACGGCGTTGGCGACCCGGCCCGCCTCTTGCCCGACGATTTGGACGTAGTGTTCGTCTCCACATACACCCAGGCCAGCGCGCTCGCTTACGCTTTGGCAAAGATATTTCGCAAGCAGGGGACGCTTTCGGTAATCGGGGGGCCGCACGCCAAGTCCTTCCCCCATGATTGTCTTCGCTTCTTCGATTTGGTTGTCCAGGAATGCGACAAGACGCTGATAGACGACATTTTGCGGCACCGGTTTGATCCGCCGGCGATGATCTCAAGCGGCCGCGTCCTGACGGACTTCCCCAGCGTGGAAGACCGCATGCCGGAGATCCGGGCTTCGGCGTTCGTAGCCGGACGGCCGATCCTCATGAGCGTCGTCCCGATGCTGGCAAGCATCGGATGTCCTTATCGTTGCGATTTCTGCGTGGACTGGAATACGGACTACGTCGCCCTGCCCGAGGACCGCCTCGAAGCCGACCTGCGCTACTTGTCGGACAACCATCCTCGGCTGCTTGTCGCCTTTCACGATCCCAATTTCGCAGTCCGCTTCGACCGCACCATGGATGTGATGGAACGGATCGCGCCCGAGCGACGCAATGGCTACATCATGGAGAGCTCTCTCTCGATCCTCAAGGAATCGCGCCTGAAACGCCTGCGCGCGACCAACTGCGTCTATGTCGCGCCGGGAATCGAGTCGTGGAGCGACTATTCGAACAAGGTCGGCGCCAGCGGCAAGGAAGGTCAACAGAAGCTCGAGCAGGTGGTCGCCCACTTCCGGTCGCTAGGACGCTTCGTCCCGGGTATGCAGGCGAACTTCTTGTTCGGCGCCGACGTAGATCGCGGGGCGGAGCCGGTCGATCTCACGAAGGAGTTCATCCGTCGGCTGCCGCTGGTATGGCCGACAGTCAACATCCCCACCCCCTTCGGCGCCACCCCGCTGCACGCGAAGTACGTGGCCGAAGGCCGCATTCTCGGGGCTTTGCCGTTCGCGTTCTACTACAATCCCTATTTGGCAATCATGCTCAAACACTACGATCCGCTTAGCTACTACGATCACCTGATCGATATGCACGCCCTGCTGGCGTCCCGGCGCATGTTGGCGAAGCGGCTTATCGCCAGGTGCCGACCCGCTATCCGCTTCATCCATGGCCTGCGGACGTTCGCCGCCGGAAAAGAACTCGCTGCCTTCCGACATGTACGCAATCAGCTAGCGACGGATCCGGCGTTCGCAGCGTTTCACGAGGGGCGTACGCAGAAGCTGCCGGCGTACTATCACTCGGCCATACGCGCCCGGTTGGGTCGCTATGCGGAACTGCTCTCGCCCGCCGATCTTATCCCGCTCAGCGGGCAGGCCGCGCCGCCACCAGCAGCCACGGCACGCGCTGTCGCGCGCCGAACCTTGCAGCTGCGCCAATGACGATGGGGCGGAGCGCCTTTCAGCCCTCGTCCTGCACAGGTCGGACGGCTTTTAGATTCGGTCATTCCCAACGCGTGGCGCAGCAACGCGTCGGCCTCGCGGGCGGCGTCCTGTGACATGGCCGTAGGTGTTCAGGGTGATCCTGGAACGGGTTCCGGTGGTGCTGGCGGAGGACGCAGTCACCAGCGAACCATTCTCCAGCGCGATTTCCCTGTTATCCAGGGAAAATACAGGGAATTTTCGCGATTCCGGGCTTTCTTGGCTTTCATGGGTTGCCCTAACTGCCCGTGATCATTGGCTTCTTTCATTCAATTCCCTACGCAACCGAACAGGGAAAATTTTCGGCGGAACAGAGAATTGATTCGACGGAACAGGGAATTTTCAGTCGGCATCAGGGTAAGCGCTCATTTCTCGCACACTGGTTTTGCAGTTCGTGGCCGCGATCTGTTTTCCCCTCACTTTTGCAGATGAGGAGAACCAGATGGCAGGCGAGACGTAGTCCCGGATGGCGTTACGGCGGAGGCGTTTTGGCGAGCACACCATGAGGCGTGGCGCCGGAGCGAGTTGAATCAACGAGAGCACTGCGAGGTTCAGGGGATTTCGCTCAAGGCGTTTGGCAACTGGCGAGCAAAGTTCAAAGCCGAGCCTCAGCCTTCGGCGCGCAAGCTACTCTACCGACGCGGCGGCCTAAGTCATACCCTTAGTCACAGCCTAAGTCATAGCCTTAGTCATAGGACTCACGGC
>JBKOWC010000220.1:0-18323 GCA_046724215.1 Pseudomonadota bacterium
GAGCCGAGCAGCGTGTAGAGGAAAAACTTGAAGGCGGAATAGACGCGCCGCGGCCCGCCCCAGACGCCGATGATGAGGAACATCGGGATCAGCACGCCCTCGAAGAACATGTAGAAGGCGAAGAAATCGAGGGCGCAGAAGGTGCCGACCATCAGCGTTTCCAGCACGAGGAAGGCGACCATGTACTCCTTGACGCGGACCCGGATGGAGTCCCAGCTGGCGAGGACGCAGATCGGCGTCAGCAGCGTCGACAGCAGCACGAACATGACGGAGATGCCGTCGACACCCATGTGATAGGAGATGCCGAAATCGGGCATCCAGCTGTGCTTCTCGACGAACTGGAAGTCAGCCGAGCTGCGGTCGAAGCCGAACCACACGAAGAGCGACACGACGAACGTCGCGATCGAGAACCACCAGGCGACCCAGCGGGCGTTGCGCGCCACCGCCTCCGGATCGCCGCGCATGAGCAGAATCCATACCGCGCCCAGCAGCGGCAGGAACGTCGTGATCGACAGCAGCGGTGCGTCGGTCAGCATGCCTAACGCGTCCGCGTGAAGAGATACCAGGAAATCAGCAGGACGACGCCGATCAGCATCGCGAAGGCATAGTGGTAGACATAGCCGGTCTGCAGCCGCCCGGCGCGCCGCGCCATGTCCAACGTCACGGCGGAAACGCCGTCCGGCCCGACGCCATCGATGACGGCGCCGTCGCCAGCCTTCCAGAAGCCGTAACCAAGGAACTGCGCCGGCCGGACGAACAGCGCGTCATACAGTTCGTCGAAGTACCACTTGTTCAGGAGGAACAGGTACAGCCCGCGGAAGCGAGCGACCAGGCGCTGCGGCATCGCGGGATCGCGGATGTACATCTGATAGGCGAGTGCGATGCCGGCGATCGCGACGACGAACGGAGCCGCCTTGACCCAGAACGGCGATTCATGCGCCGCATGGATCGCATGCGATTCCGCGAAGGCCTTCAGGAAGGGCGCATAGGGAGAGGCCGCGGAGCCGCCCCAGAAGCCGGCCATCGAGCCGCCGCCGCCGACGAAGTCGCCGAAGAAGATCATGCCGGCCAGCGCGGCACCGATCGCCAGCACGACGAGCGGACCCAGCATGATCCAGGGCGACTCGTGGGCGTGCTCCAGCACGTGGTGATCGGCGCGCGGCTTCCCGTGGAAGGTCATGAACAGCAGGCGCCAGGAATAGAACGCCGTCATGAAGGCGGCGGCGACGCCGAGCCAGAAGGCGAAATGGCCGATCCCGGAATCGGAACCCCAGGCGGCCTCCAGCACCACGTCCTTGGAATCGAAGCCGGCGAAGCCGATGGTGGTGCCGGGTATGCCGATGCCGGCCAGCGCCAGGCTGCCGATCCACATGAGGACATAGGTCTTCGGCACGTAGCGCGCGATGCCGCCCATCTTGCGCATGTCCTGCTCGCCGGACATGGCATGGATGACGGAGCCCGCGCACAGGAACAGCAGCGCCTTGAAGAAGGCGTGCGTGAACAGATGGAACATGGCGGCGCCATAGGCGGACACGCCGGCGGCGAAGAACATGTAGCCGAGCTGGCTGCAGGTCGAATAGGCGATGACCCGCTTGATGTCGTTCTGGCAGAGCCCGATGGTGGCCGCGAAGAGCGCCGTCGCGGCGCCGATGAAGGTGACGACATCGAGGGCGACCGGCGACAGCTCGAACATCGGCGAGAGCCGGCAGACCATGAACACGCCGGCGGTCACCATGGTCGCGGCATGGATGAGGGCCGAGACCGGCGTCGGGCCTTCCATCGCGTCCGGAAGCCAGGTGTGCAGCCCGAGCTGCGCCGATTTCCCCATGGCCCCGACGAACAGCAGAAGGCAGAGGATCGTGAGGGTGTCGATGTCCCAGCTGAGGAAATGGATGGACGTGCCGACCTTGCTCGGCGCCGCCGCGAAGACGGTATTGAAGTCGACCGAATCGAAGACGAAGAAGACGCCCATGATGCCGAGGGCGAAGCCGAAATCGCCGACGCGGTTGACGATGAAGGCCTTGATGGCCGCTGCGTTCGCCGAGGGCCGGTCATACCAGAAGCCGATCAGCAGGTAAGAACAGAGCCCGACGCCCTCCCAGCCGAAGAACATCTGCATGAAGTTGTCGGCCGTCACCAGCATCAGCATGCAGAAGGTGAACAGGCTGAGGTAGCTCATGAAGCGCGGGATCGAATGATCGTGCGCCATGTAGCCGACGGAATAGACATGCACCATGGCCGACACGACGGTGACCACGACCAGCATCACGGCGGTCAGCGAGTCCACGCGGATCGCCCAGGACGCCGTGAAATTGCCGGCATTGAACCAGGTGAAGAGCTCGGTCGTGCGGGCGTGGCCGCCATAAGCGACGTCGAAGAAGACGATGATAGCCAGCACCATCGACAGCAGCAGGGGACCGCAGGTGACGACTTGCGCCACGCGGTCGCCGATCTGGCGGCAGAAGAGGCCGGCGATGAGGGCGCCCAGCAGCGGCAGGAAGACGATGGCGACGTCGATCACGGCCTAGCCCTTCATCACGTTCAGGTCCTCGACCGCGATCGAACCGCGATTGCGGAAATAGACGACGAGGATGGCGAGCCCGATGGCGGCCTCGGCCGCCGCGACCGTCAGCACGAACATGGCGAAGACCTGGCCGACGAGGTCGCCCAGGCTCATCGAGAACGCGACGAGATTGATGTTGACCGCCAGCAGCATCAGCTCGATCGACATGAGGATGATGATGACGTTCTTGCGGTTGAGGAAGATGCCGAAGATGCCGAGGGTGAACAGGATGGCGGCGACGGTCAGATAGTGGCCGAGTCCGATCGTCATGATCTAGATCCCACTCCCGCTCGGCACGTCCTTGACCTCGAGCGTATCGGCGCGGCGGCGGCTCAACTGGGCTACGATCGACTGCCGCCGCACGCCGGCGCGCTGGCGCAACGTCAAGACGATGGCGCCGATCATGGCCACGAGCAGGATCAGTCCGGCCGTCTGGAACAGATAGAGATAGTCGGTATAGAGGATGCGACCGAGCGCCTCGGTATTGGTGATGTCGGGCCGGATCGGCGCCACCACCATCTGCGGTGCCGACGGCGCAACGACCCAAGCGCCGAAGACGAAGATCAGCTCGACCAGGAGAATCAGGCCGATCGCCATGCCGACCGGCAGGTAGCGCAGGAACCCCTCGCGCAGCGCCACGAAATTGATGTCGAGCATCATGACGACGAAGAGAAACAGCACGGCGACGGCGCCGACATAGACGACGACCAGGATCATGGCCAGGAACTCGGCGCCCATGAGCACGAACAGTCCCGCCGAGTTGAAGAAGGCGAGGATCAGGAACAGCACGGAATGCACGGGGTTGCGCGCCGCGATCACCATGACGCCCGAGGCCACCGCCACGATGGCAAACAGATAGAACGCGATGGCCTGGATGATCATCGGCGGCTCACCGATAGGGGGCGTCCGCCACGAGGCTGGCGGCAAGCTCGGCCTCCCAGCGATCGCCATTCGCCAGCAGCTTCTCCTTGTTGTAGAAGAGCTCCTCGCGAGTCTCGGCCGCGAACTCGAAGTTCGGCCCCTCGACGATGGCGTCGACCGGGCAGGCCTCCTGGCACAGGCCGCAATAGATGCACTTGGTCATGTCGATGTCGTAGCGCGTCGTGCGCCGGCTGCCGTCCGCGCGCGGCTCGGCCTCGATGGTGATGGCCTGCGCCGGACAGATCGCTTCGCAGAGCTTGCAGGCGATGCAGCGCTCTTCGCCGTTGGGATAGCGGCGCAGTGCGTGCTCGCCGCGGAAGCGCGGGCTGAGCGGCCCCTTCTCAAAAGGATAATTGATGGTGACCTTCGGCCGGAACATGTAGCGGAAGGCAAGCCACAGGCCGGATACCAGCTCCTGCAGCAGAAGGGAGCGCGTGCCGCGATCGATGAACGACATGGCCTAGACTCTCCCGCGGAAATGCCGGACCGCCCGGCGAGGCGGGCCGTACCATAGCTGCTGTGGCTCGCCGCGCAAGACCGCCCTCGCCGTCATCACAGCACCCAGCGGCCGAGGGTCAGCATGGCCCCGGCCGTGACGATGACCCAGAGCAGCGAGAACGGCAGGAATACCTTCCAGCCGAGCCGCATGAGCTGATCGTAGCGGTAGCGCGGAAAGGCGGAGCGTACCAGCAGGAACAGGAACACGACGACCAGCACCTTGACCAAAAACCAGAGCGGCCCCGGAATCCAGGTGAAGGGCGCGAACGGGAACGGCGACAGCCAACCACCGAGGAAGAAAATCGTCGTCGTCGTGCTCATCAGGATGATGTTCGCGTATTCCCCGAGGAAGAAGAGCCCGAAGGACATCGACGAATACTCGGAGAAGAATCCGGCCACCAGCTCAGACTCCCCTTCCGGCAGATCGAAAGGCACGCGGTTGGTCTCGGCCAAGGCCGAGACGAAAAAGATCACGGCCATCGGCGACAGCAGCCCGAAGGCATACCAGTTCCAGAAGTAGCCGGATTCGCCGCGCTGGCTCTCGACGACGTCCGTGAGGTTGAGCGAGCCGGCGCCGATGAGCACGGTGATGATGACGAAGCCGATGGAGACCTCGTAGGACACCATCTGCGCGGCCGAGCGCAGGGCGCCGAGAAACGGGTATTTCGAGTTGCTGGCCCAGCCAGCCATGATGACACCGTAGACGCCGAGCGAGGAGATGGCGAAGAGATAGAGCACCCCGACATTGATGTTCGCGAGCGCATGGCCCTTGTCGAAGGGGATCACCGCCCAGGCCACGAGCGCCAGAACGAAGGTGATCATCGGCGCAACCATGAAGACGACGCGGTTCGCCGTCGTCGGTATGATCGTCTCCTTGAAGAGGAGCTTGACGCCGTCCGCGAGCGGTTGCAGCAGCCCCCAGGGGCCGACGACGTTGGGCCCGCGCCGGATCTGGACGGCGGCCAAAACCTTGCGCTCGGCGAAGGTCAGATACGCCACGCACAGCAGCAGCACGAGGATGATGAGGATCGTCTCGGCGATGACGATGATGGTTTGGCCGATATCGCCGGACCAGAAGCTAACCATGGGTCCCCGTCTTCGGCTGGGCGCCGCGCACGTAGATCTCCGAACATTGCGCCATGGTCTCGGATGCACGGCTGATCGGGTCGGTCATGTAGAAGTTCGAAATCGGCAGCGCGAACGGGGCAGCGTCGACGGCGCCCGCAGTGCCGAACTCGCCCCAGGCCGCCGCCTCGATCGCATCGAGACGCTGGAATCGCGGGCTCACCTCGAACAGGCGGCGGCGCAGCTGGCCGAGACTGTCATAGGGCAGGCGCCGGCCCAGCGCGTCCGAGAGGGCGCGGACGATGGCCCAGTCTTCGCGCGCGTCGCCGGGCGGGAACGCCGCCGCCGCGGTCTGCTGCACGCGGCCCTCGGTGTTGAGGTAGGTGGCGCTCTTCTCCGTATAGGCGGCGCCCGGCAGGATCACGTCGGCCCGATGCGCGCCGGCATCGCCGTGGTGGCCCTGGTAGATCACGAAGGCCTTGCTGAAATGCGAAGCGGCGATCTCGTCGGCGCCGAGCAGATAGACCGCCCCGATCTCGCCGTTGGCGCAGCCCCCGAGGATGCCCGCGATATCGCGGCCGCCCTGCCCCGGCACGAAGCCGATATCGAGACCGCCGACGCGCGCAGCCGCGGTGTGCAGGACGTTGAACCCGTTCCAATCGGATTGGATCATGTTGAAGGCTTCGGCGACGCGGCGCGCCAGATTCAGCACCGCGGCGCCGTCGGCCCGCTGCAGCGCACCCACGCCGAGGACCAACATCGGACGCTTCGCGCTCTTAAGGACGTCGGCGAAGGCGTGGCGTCCGTCGGCGATCTCCTGCAGCGTTTGCGGTCCGTCGCCCAGATGATCGTGCTTGTAGGTCAGGTCGAGCTTCGGCCCGATTGCTCCGACGCGCAGTTTCCCGCTCAACCAGCGCTTGCGCAGACGGGCGTTGATGATCGGCGCCTCCCAGCGCGGGTTCGTGCCCACCAGGAGGCAGGCATCGGCCTGGTCGATCCCGGCGATCGTGGTGTTGAAGAGGTAGCCGGCGCGCGCGCGCGGATCGATGGCGGCACCGTCCTGCCGGCAGTCGAGGTTCGTCGATCCGAGCGCCGTCATGAGATCCTTGAGCGCCAGCATCGACTCGACATCGGCCAGGTCGCCGACGATGGCGGCGATGCGCGTCCCCGGCATGTCGCGGAGGCGGGCGGCGATTGCGGCGAACGCCTCCGCCCAGGTCGCCGGCTGCAGCTTGCCGTCGCGACGGACAAAGGGGCGATCGAGACGCTGACGCCGGAGGCCGTCGCAGGCGAAGCGCGTCTTGTCGGAGATCCATTCCTCGTTCACGGCTTCGTTGAGCCGCGGCAGGATGCGCATCACCTCGCTGCCGCGCGTGTCGATGCGGATGTTGCTGCCGACCGCGTCGAGCACGTCGACGGACTCGGTCTTTTCGAGCTCCCACGGCCGCGCCATGAAGGCGTAGGGCTTCGAGGTCAACGCGCCGACGGGGCAGAGATCGATGATGTTGGCGGAAAGCTCCGACGTCAGCGCCTTGGCGACATAGGTCGTGATCTCCAGATGTTCGCCGCGGCCCACCGCGCCCAGCTCCTCGACGCCGGCGACTTCGGTGGCGAAGCGGACGCAGCGCGTGCAGTGGATGCAGCGCGTCATCACCGTCTTGACCAGCGGCCCGAAATCCTTGTCGACGACCGCCCGCTTGTTCTCGCGATAGCGGCTGCGGTCGAAGCCGTAGGCCATGGCCTGGTCCTGCAGGTCGCACTCGCCGCCCTGGTCGCAGATGGGGCAGTCGAGCGGGTGGTTGATCAGCAGGAACTCCATGACCCCGTTGCGCGCCTTCTTCACCGTCGGCGTGTTGGTCTTGATGACCATGCCGTCGGCGACCGGCATCGCGCAGGAGGCGATCGGCTTCGGCGACTTTTCCATCTCGACCAGGCACATCCGGCAGTTGCCGGCGACCGACAGGCGTTCGTGATAGCAGAAGCGCGGGATCTCGGCGCCGGCCAGTTCGCAGGCCTGCAGCACCGTCATGCCGGCGGGGACCTCGATCTCGTTGCCGTCAATCTTGAGCTTCGGCATGGCGATCCCCTACTCCGCGGACTGGCGGCCGCGCCGCTCGGCGATGCGCCGCTCCATCTCCGGGCGGAAATGGCGGATGAGCCCCTGGATCGGCCACGCCGCGGCGTCGCCGAGAGCGCAGATCGTGTGTCCCTCGACTTCGGTCGTCACGTCGAGCAGGGCATCGATCTCGGCGACGTCGGCGTCGCCGCGCACCATCCGCTTCATGACGCGCCACATCCAGCCGGTGCCCTCGCGGCAGGGCGTGCACTGGCCGCAGCTCTCATGCATGTAGAAGTGCGACAGGCGCTCGATGGCCGCGACGATGTCGGTCGACCTGTCCATGACGATGACGGCCGCGGTGCCGAGGCCCGACTTCACTTCGCGCAAGGAGTCGAAATCCATCAGCACAGTGTCGCAGATCGATTTCGGCAGTACCGGCACCGATGCACCACCGGGGATCACGCCGAGCAGGTTGTCCCAGCCGCCGCGCACGCCGCCGGCATATTTCTCGATCAGTTCCTTGAGCGGGATGCCCATCGCCTCTTCCACGTTGCACGGCTTGTTCACGTGGCCGGAGATGCAATAGACCTTGGTGCCCGTGTTCTTCGGCCGCCCGATAGCGCTCCACCAGGCGGCGCCCTTGCGCAGGATCGTCGGCGCCACCGCGATGGTCTCGACGTTGTTCACCGTGGTCGGGCAGCCGTAGAGGCCGACGGCGGCGGGGAACGGTGGCTTCAGGCGCGGCTGGCCCTTCTTGCCTTCAAGGCTTTCGAGCAGCGCCGTCTCCTCGCCGCAGATATAGGCGCCGGCGCCGCGATGCAGATAGATGTCGTGGTCGTAGCCGGAACCGCAGGCGTTCTTGCCGATCAGGCCGGCATCATAGGCCTCGTCGATGGCGACCTGAAGATTGGACGCCTCGTTGTAGAACTCGCCGCGGATATAGATATAGGTCGCGGTCGTGCCCATGGCGAAGCCGGCCACCAGACAGCCCTCGACCAGCACATGCGGGTCGTAGCGCAGGATGTCGCGGTCCTTGCAGGTGCCGGGCTCCGACTCGTCGGCATTGACGACGAGATAGGCGGGACGGCCGTCCGACTGCTTGGGCATGAAGGACCATTTGAGGCCGGTCGGAAAGCCGGCGCCGCCGCGGCCGCGCAGATCGGATTTCTTGATCTCATCGATGATGGCGTCGCGCCCGCGCGCGATCAGGTCCTTCGTGTTGTCCCAGGCGCCGCGCTCACGGGCGCCGGCAAGGTGCCAGTCATGCACGCCGTAGAGGTTCTTGAAGATGCGGTCCTCGTCGCGCAGCATGGCTACTCCCCGGCTCCGCCGAGCAGCACCTGCGGCCCGCCGGCCGGGGCCGAGCCCTGGCGCCCGATCTGGGAGCCCATCGGCGGCTTCTCGCCGCGGGCGAGCGCGTCCAGCAGCGCTTCGAGCCGCTGCGGCTCGAGATCCTCGTACAGGTCGTCGTTGATCTGCACGACCGGCGCGTTGACGCAGGCACCCAGACACTCGACCTCGATCAACGAGAAGAGGCCATCGGCCGTCCGTTCCTTGAGGCCGATGCCAAGCTTCTTGCGGCAGGCCTGCGTGAGGTCGTCGGCGCCGCGCAGCCAGCAGGGCGTCGTGCGACAGACCTGCAGGTGATACTTGCCGACCGGCTTGAGGTTGAACATCGTGTAGAAGGTCGCGACTTCGTAGACCCGGATCGGCGCCATGTCGAGCAAGGCGGCGACGTGGTCCATGGCCGCGCGCGGCAGCCAGCCGTCATGCTGCCGCTGCGCCAGATCCAGCAGCGCCAGCACGGCGCTCGCCTGCCGGCCCGGCGGATACTTGGCCATGATCCGCTTCGCCCGCTCCGCGTTCTGCGGATCGAAGGCGAAGGTGGCCGGCTGCGCCGTATCGTCGTTGGCGGCGCTCATCGATCGATCTCGCCGAACACGATGTCCATGGAGCCGAGGATGGCCACGGAGTCGGCGAGCATGTGGCCACGGCTCATGAAATCCATCGCCTGCAGGTGGGCAAAGGCGGGCGCGCGAATCTTGCAACGATAGGGTCGGTTGCTCCCGTCGGAGACGAGATAGACGCCGAATTCCCCCTTGGGCGCCTCGATCGCCGTGTAGGTCTCGCCGGCTGGCACATGGAAGCCCTCGGTGTAGAGCTTGAAGTGGTGGATGAGGGCCTCCATCGAGCGTTTCATATCGGCGCGCCTGGGCGGCGTGACCTTGCGGTCGTTCGAGCAGTGGAGGCCATCGGGCATCTCCGCGACGCACTGCTTGATGATGCGCAGACTCTGCCGCATTTCCTCCATGCGCACGAGGTAGCGGTCGTAGCAGTCGCCGTTCTTACCGATGGGGATGTCGAACTTCATCCGGTCGTAGACCATGTAGGGCTGCGCCTTGCGCAGGTCCCAGGGAACGCCGGACCCGCGCAGCATAGGCCCGGTGAACCCCCAATCCATCGCGTCGGTCGCCGATATCTTGCCGATATCCACCAGGCGCTGCTTGAAGATGCGGTTCTCCGTCAGGAGGCCCTCGATGTCATCGAGGACCTTGGGAAATTTTTCAGCCCACGCCGCGACGTCGTCGAGCAGACCGGCGGGCAGGTCCTGATGGACGCCGCCGGGCCGGTAGTAGGCCGCGTGCAGGCGCGCCCCGCTGACCCGTTCATAGAATTCCATCAGCAGTTCGCGCTGCTCGAAGCACCACAGGAAGGGCGTCGAGGCCCCGATATCCATGGCGTAGGCTGGAATCTGCATAAGATGGTTGAGAATGCGCGTGATCTCGTCGAAGAGGACGCGGATGTACTGGCCGCGCAGCGGCACTTCGAGGCCGAGCAGCTTCTCGACCGCCAGCACGAAGGCGTGCTCCGGGCACATGGGCGACACGTAATCGAGGCGGTCGAAATACGGGATCGCCTGCAAATAGGTCTTGTACTCGATCAGCTTCTCGGTGCCGCGGTGGAGCAGCCCGATATGCGGATCGATGCGCTCGACGATCTCGCCGTCCATCTCCATGACGAGACGCAGCACGCCATGGGCCGCCGGATGCTGCGGCCCGAAGTTGAGCGTCATCGGCTTGATCTGGACTTCGGCCATCAGGCTTTGCCCTCCGCCGGCTTCGTGGCCTTCTCGTCGCCGGGCAGCTGTTGCACCATGCCTTCCCACGGGCTCTCGAAATCGAACGTGCGGAACTCCTGCCGCAGGTTCACCCGCTCGTACACGACGCGCTTCTGCTCGTTGTCGTAGCGCACCTCGACATAGCCGGTGAGCGGGAAGTCCTTGCGCAGCGGATGGCCCTCGAAGCCGTAGTCGGTGAGGATGCGGCGCAGATCCGGATGGTCGGCGAAATAGATCCCGTAGAGGTCCCAAGCCTCGCGCTCGAACCAGCCAGCCGTGCTGAACACGCCGGCAATCGACGGCACCGGCTGATCCTCGCCCGCGGCCAGCTTCACGCGCAGGCGCCGGTTGTGCTTGAGGCTGAGCAGGTTGTAGACGACCTCGAAGCGCTGCTCGCGGTCGGGGTAGTCGACGCCACAGATGTCTACCAGCAGCTTGAACAGATACCTATCGTCGTCGCGCAGCGTCGTCATGACTTTGACGATCGTCGCCGCTTCGGCCCACAGGATCGCTTCGTTGCGGACGATCTCGAACTTCACGGCGCCGCCCGGCAGCGCCGCAAGGAGACTATCGCCAAGCTCCTGCAATGCCTGATTCGCCATGCCTTCCCGTCCGCTGAGACGCCCGCTGCCCACTAAGCTCTATCGCAGGATGGTCGTCGTCCGATGAATCTTTTTTTGCAATTGTAGGATGCCGTAGACGAGCGCTTCGGCCGTCGGCGGACAACCGGGCACGTAGATATCGACGGGCACGATCCGGTCGCAGCCGCGCACCACCGAATAGGAGTAGTGGTAGTAGCCGCCGCCATTGGCGCAGGAGCCCATGGAGATCACCCAGCGCGGCTCGGCCATCTGGTCGTAGACCTTGCGCAGCGCCGGCGCCATCTTGTTGCAGAGCGTGCCGGCCACGATCATGACGTCCGACTGGCGCGGGCTGCCGCGCGGCACGACGCCGAAGCGGTCGAGGTCGTAGCGCGCCATGTAGGCATGCATCATCTCGACGGCGCAGCAGGCAAGGCCGAACGTCATCGGCCACAGCGAGCCGGTCCGCGCGCGCGAGACGACCCAGCTCAGCAGCTTGTCGGCCTGGGTGACCACGAAGCCCTTGTCGTTGTACTCCTCCGCCAGCGACCGGAAGGCCGGGTCGTTGTCGGCGCCCGGCGGCAGGGCGGTCTTTGGATCGAGGGCGGCGTTCATTCCCATTCCAGCGCCCCCTTCTTCCACTCGTAGATGAACCCCACGGTCAGGACGCCGAGGAACACGACCATCGACCAGAAGCCGAAGGCGCCGGTGCTGTGCAGCGTGATCGCCCACGGAAACAGGAATGCCACTTCGAGGTCGAAGATGATGAAGAGGATGGCGACCAGATAGAAGCGCACGTCGAACTTGCGGCGTGCATCGTCGAAAGCCTCGAAACCGCACTCGTAGGGCGAGAGCTTCTCGCTGTCGGGACGCTTCGGCCCGGCGACGAGCGACAGCACGATGATGATCAGGGTCAGGGCCACGGCAATCCCCAGGAAGATCAGGATCGGGAGGTACTGGGCGAGCTGAACCTGCATGTGCAATGTCCGTCTAGGGCTGTCGGCGCCGTCTGCCAACCCCGCGCCGGCCATCGGGAATCAGCCATGCCGCGCGGCCCTCGTCGCTGGCGCCGTCTTTGAACGCAGCGCAATATAGGGCGGTCATTCCAAATGGAAAAGCCCAATCGCGCGACGCACGGCGTCGCGCCGCCGCCGTGTTACCGCCACATTTCAGGGGCTTGACGGTTCCCGCCGGCAGCTGGCAACCCGACAGCAATGGCGGGAGCGACGGGACTCGAACCCGCGACCTCCGGCGTGACAGGCCGGCGCTCTAACCAACTGAGCTACGCCCCCGTACCCAGCCCGGCGCGAGGACGGGCAGATGTACTGCACGCCTCTCGGTAAAGCAAGGGGGCGGAGCGAAGGGGTCCTCTTGTCGTTATGCCGGATTTCAGTGCGACGAACGTCAGCGCATTTGTCGTTCGCCTCGCGGTGGCACCTGCTCTAAACTGCAGCCACGCCGTCGGGCCGCAACCTGCGGTCGAACGGCCGGGCGATTAGCTCAGTTGGTAGAGCATCTCGTTTACACCGAGAGGGTCGGCGGTTCGAGTCCGTCATCGCCCACCAGTTTTTGACGCCGGTGGCAGTGCCGCCAAAATGCAACCGGCCGCCCCAAGGCGGCCGGCGCGAATTCGTTCGTCCCTGTCGTTCAGTTGACGGCGTCCTTGAGCCCCTTGCCCGCGCGGAACTTCGGCAGCTTCGATGCGGCGATCTTGATCGGCGCCCCGGTGCGCGGGTTGCGCCCCTCCGATGCGGCGCGCTTGGTGACCATGAACGTGCCGAAGCCCACCAGGCGTACTTCACTCCCCTTCTGCAACGCCTGCGTGATCGAGTCGAGCACGCCATCGACTGCCTTCGCGGCATCGCCTTTCGAAAAGCCGGTGCGATCCGCGACCAGCGAAACGAGATCGTTCTTGTTCACGTGATAACCCCCTCGAGAGAACGGACGATTGCGACGTTTATTGGGAACTTGCGCGCTGAGGGGGCAAGTTTAGATCGCGGAAAACGAACGCGTCAACGCAGGAACGCCACGTTATCCCCAGAAAACCCCGCTCTCCCGCGCGTCGCAAACGCGATGGAATGCGCCGCTGTCGTCACTCAGTGAGTGACGACGCCGCGCTCTTCCGTCGTCGTCGTGGCGACCTTTTCGACATCCGGCGACTCGATCCAATCGATCGGGGTCAGCGGATTGACGAGGGCCAGCCTCATCACGTCGTCGACGGTCTTCACCGCCACGATCGTGAGGCCCTTCTTCACGTTGTCGGGAATCTCCGCGAGATCCTTTTCGTTTTCAGCGGGTATCAGCACGGTCTTGATGCCCGCCCGCAACGCCGCCAGCAGCTTCTCCTTGAGACCGCCGATCGGCAGCACGCGGCCGCGTAGCGTGACCTCGCCGGTCATCGCGAGCTCGCGGCGGATCGGGATGCCCGTCAGCACCGAGACGATCGAGGTCACCATCGCGATGCCCGCCGACGGTCCGTCCTTCGGCGTCGCACCCTCGGGCACATGCACGTGAATGTCCTTGCGCTCGAAGATCGTCGGCTTGATGCCGAATTCGGCCGCACGCGACTTCACGTAGCTCTCCGCCGCCTGCACCGATTCCTTCATCACGTCGCCGAGCTTGCCGGTCGCCGTCACCTTGCCCTTGCCCGGCACCGTCACGGCCTCGATCGACAATATCTCGCCGCCGACCTCGGTCCAGGCGAGACCGGTGGTCACGCCCACCAGGTCCTCCAGCTCCGCCTCGCCGAAGCGGTAGCGGCGCACGCCCGCAAACTTCTCCAGGTTGCGGCGCGAGATGACGACCTTCTTGAGATTCTTCATCAGAATCTCCTTGATCGACTTGCGCGCCAGGCTGGCGATCTCGCGCTCGAGATTGCGCACGCCGGCTTCCCGCGTGTAGTAGCGGATGATATCGCGCAGCGCGTCCTCGGAGATCGACCACTCCGTCTTCTTCAGGCCGTGCTCCTTCACCTGCTTCGGAATCAGGTGGCGCTCGGCGATCTGCACCTTCTCGTCCTCGGTGTAGCCGGGGATGCGGATGACCTCCATGCGGTCGAGCAGCGGTTGCGGCATGCGCAGCGTATTCGCCGTCGTGACGAACATCACGTCCGAGAGGTCATAGTCGACCTCGAGGTAGTGATCCTGGAAGGTCGAGTTCTGCTCGGGATCGAGGACCTCGAGCAGGGCCGACGATGGATCGCCGCGCCAGTCGGCGCCCAGCTTGTCCACCTCGTCGAGGAGGAAGAGCGGGTTCGACGACTTCGCCTTCTTCATGCCCTGGATCACCTTGCCGGGCATCGAGCCGATATAGGTGCGCCGGTGGCCGCGGACCTCGGCCTCGTCGCGCACGCCGCCCAAGGACATGCGCACGAAGTTGCGGCCGGTCGCCTTGGCGACCGACTTGCCGAGCGACGTCTTGCCGACGCCGGGCGGACCGACCAGGCACAAGATCGGTCCCTTCACCTTCTTCATGCGCTGCTGCACGGCGAGGTACTCGAGGATGCGCTCCTTGACCTTGTCGAGGCCGTAGTGGTCGGCGTTGAGCACCTTCTCGGCGAGCCTGATGTCGCGTTTGATCTTCGTCGGCTTGCGCCAGGGAATGCTCAGCATCCAGTCGAGATAGTTGCGCACGACCGTGGCCTCGGCCGACATCGGGCTCATCGAGCGCAGCTTCTTCAGCTCGGCCTGCGCCTTCTCGCGCGCCTCCTTGGAGAGGCGCGTCTTCTTGATGCGCTCCTCGATCTCGGCCAGTTCGTCGCGGCCGTCCTCGCCCTCGCCGAGCTCCTTCTGGATCGCCTTCAGCTGCTCGTTGAGGTAGTACTCGCGCTGCGTCTTCTCCATCTGCCGCTTGACGCGGCTGCGGATGCGCTTCTCGACCTGCAGAACGCCGATCTCGCCTTCCATGTAGGCGTAGACGCGCTCGAGCCGCTCGCTGACGCTGTCGGCCTCCAGCAGCTCCTGCTTTTCCGCGATCTTCAACTGCAAGTGCGACGCAACCGTATCGGCGAGCTTGCTCGGATCGTCGATCTGGTTGATCGAGACCAGAACCTCCGGCGGGATCTTCTTGTTGAGCTTGATGTACTGCTCGAACTGCGACACCACCGTGCGCGCCAGCGCCTCGATCTCCTTGCCCTCGCCGGTCCGCTCGACGATCAGGTCGGCGTGCGCCTCGAAGAACGTCGGATTCTCGGAAAACTTGGCGATGCGGGCACGCTGGCCGCCCTCGACCAGCACCTTCACCGTGCCGTCCGGCAGCTTCAGCAGCTGCAGCACCGTGCCGATCGTGCCGACGGAATAGATGTCGGTCGGCGTCGGATCGTCCTGCGCCGCGTTCTTCTGGGTGACGAGCAGGATCTGCTTGTCGTCCTTCATCACGTCCTCGAGGGCACGCACCGACTTCTCGCGGCCGACGAAGAGCGGCACGATCATGTGCGGGAAGACGACGATGTCCCGCAGGGGCAGCACCGGAAACAGAGAACCGCGCGATGATTCAAGCATGATGCCTCGTCACGATCGATGGTAGGGCGCCGCAGCGATGAGGAAAGGACTCGCTCGGCAATGACGCGAATCTGCCACTAAATTTGGCCGTCGCGACAAAGAATTCAAGGGCGGCGTCAAGCGCCGGTCCCGACGTCCCCGAGCCGGTCGGTGTAGATGTAGAGGGGCTTCGCCCGGCCGTCGACGACCTCCTTGCTGATCACGATGCTCTCGACGCCCTCGAGACTGGGCAGTTCGAACATCGAGTCGAGCAGGATGCTTTCCATGATGGAGCGCAGGCCACGCGCGCCGGTCTTGCGGTTGATGGCGCGGTGGGCGATGCCCTTCAAGGCGTCGTCGGAGAAGTCGAGCCTGACGCTCTCCATCTCGTACAGCCGCTGGTACTGCTTGACCAAGGCGTTCTTCGGCTTGGTCAGAATGTCGATGAGGGCCGGCTCGTCGAGGTCCTCGAGCGTCGCCACGACGGGGAGCCGGCCGACGAATTCCGGGATCAGCCCGAACTTCAGCAGGTCCTCGGGCTCGACGTCCTTGAGGATCTCGCCGGTCTTGCGCTCGTCCGGGCCGCGCACGTCGGCGCCGAAGCCGATGGAGGAGCCCCGGCCGCGCGCCGCGATGATCTTCTCCAGGCCGGCGAAGGCGCCGCCGCATATGAAGAGGATGTTGGTCGTGTCGACCTGCAGGAACTCCTGCTGCGGATGCTTGCGTCCGCCTTGCGGCGGCACGGAGGCGATGGTGCCCTCCATGATCTTCAGCAGCGCCTGCTGCACGCCCTCGCCCGACACATCGCGGGTGATCGAGGGGTTGTCAGACTTGCGGCTGATCTTGTCGACCTCGTCGATGTAGACGATGCCGCGCTGCGCGCGCTCGACGTTGTAGTCGGCGGCCTGCAGCAGCTTCAGGATGATGTTCTCGACGTCCTCGCCGACATAGCCGGCCTCGGTCAGCGTCGTCGCGTCGGCCATCGTGAAGGGCACGTCGATGATCCGCGCCAGCGTCTGCGCCAGCAGCGTCTTACCGCACCCGGTCGGGCCGACCAGCAGAATGTTCGACTTCGCCAGCTCGACGTCATTGCTCTTGGCGCCGTGGGCGAGCCGCTTGTAGTGGTTGTGCACGGCGACCGAGAGCACGCGCTTGGCGTGGCTCTGGCCGATGACGTAGTCGTCCAGCACGTTGCAGATGTCGCGCGGCGTCGGCACGCCGTCCTTGGACTTCACGAGGGTGGTCTTGTGCTCCTCGCGGATGATGTCCATGCAGAGCTCGACGCATTCGTCGCAGATGAACACCGTCGGCCCGGCGATGAGCTTGCGCACCTCGTGCTGGCTCTTCCCGCAGAAAGAGCAGTAGAGGGTGTTCTTGGAATCCCCGCTGCTGGACTTATTCATGCGTCATCCGTCAGATGGCCGATTCGCCAACGATTCAAGTTAGCCTCACAAACCGCCGACATACAATGGCATTTTCGGCGGCATCTTCCCGCTGCACCCGGCGGCCGGGACCAATTGCGGCCGTGTGGTTCGGCCAATGTCGATTCTAGAAACGAATTACATAAGAATTGTATCGCCGACTATGGTCAACAAAGCGTTAACGATCCCCTGACGCCTTGGCGCCAGTCGCATCTTCGCGTGCCGGACGCTTGACGATGACCTCGTCGACGAGGCCGAACTTCATCGCTTCGTCCGGCGTCAGAAACTTGTCGCGCTCCATCGCCTCTTCGATCGCCTTCAGGTTCTGGCCGCTATGCTGCCTGTAGATATCGTTGAGGCGCGCCCGCGTTTCCAGAATGTCCCGGGCGTGGATCTCGATGTCGGCCGCCTGCCCCTGAAAGCCGCCCGACGGCTGATGGATCATGACCTTGGCATTGGGGGTGCAGTAACGCTTGCCCTTGGCGCCGGCGCAGAGCAGCAGCGAGCCCATCGATGCTGCCAAGCCGATGCAGACCGTGGACACGTGCGGGCGGATGTACTGCATCGTATCGTAGATCGCCAATCCCGACGTCACCAGCCCGCCCGGCGAGTTGATGTAGATGGCGATGTCCTTGTTGGGGTTCTCCGATTCCAGGAACAGCAGCTGGGCCGAAACCAGGCTCGCCATGGCGTCGTTCACCGGCCCCACCAGGAAGATGATGCGCTCCTTGAGCAGCCGCGAATAGATATCGTACGCGCGCTCGCCCCGATTGGTCTGCTCGACGACCATCGGGACGAGGAAGTTCATGGTGGTGTCGATGGGGTCACGCATGGTCTGTCTGTCCCACTGTATATAGATGGCGTCCGGCGGTGGCGCGACAAGATCCCGGTCGCGCCAACCCTGGCACGCCGAAATGAATCTAGGCTTTCGCCTCGTCGGCTTGCGGCGCGGCCAGCTCCTTTGCCAGTTCCTCCGGAGTAACCTTGCGCTCGCTGACCTTGGCGAGTTCGACGATGAAGTCGACGACCTTCTCTTCGTAGAGCGGCGCGCGCAGCTGGATCAGCGCCTGCGGCGTCTTCTGGTAGTACTCGATCACCTTCTTCTCTTGCCCGGGATAGCGCCGGGCCTCGTTGACGATGGCGCGGCTCAACTCGTCGTTGGCGACCTGGATGTTGTTGAGGCGGCCGACCTCCGAGAGCAGGAGGCCGAGCTTCACGCGCCGCGCCGCAATGTCGCGGTACTCTTTCTTCAGCTGGTCCTCGCTCTTGTCGGCGTCGTCGGGGTCGAGCCGGCCCTTTTCGCGATCCGCCTCGATCTGCGCCCAGATGGCGGAGAACTCCGTCTCCACCAGGCCCGCCGGGACCTCGAACGCGTGCGCCGCCGCGAGCGCATCGAGGAGGTGGCGCTTCAGGCGCCCGCGCGCGAGACCCGCATAGTCGTCCGCCACGCGCTTGCGGACGCCCTCGCGCAGCGCGGCCACGTTCTCGGTGCCCATCGCCTTGGCGAGTTCGTCGTCGATCACGACGGGCGCCAGCTGGCGCACCTCCTTCACCTCGACATCGAAGGTCGCTTCCTTTCCGGCGAGCTCGGCATTCGGATAGTCGGCCGGGAAGGTGAC
>JBKOWC010000124.1:0-8090 GCA_046724215.1 Pseudomonadota bacterium
TGCGCCAGGATGCGCGGGAAGTCGCCGGCCTTGCAGAAAATGTCGAGATCTTTGGTCGCCCTGTGAATACCGGTATAGCAGTTCACGGCGAAGGTGCCGGCCACGAGAAACGGCATATTGCTATCGACTAGCACGCGCAGCCCATCGGCATAGAACCGGTCGGCATCGGGCGGCGTCACGTCCGACGCAGGCGGCGCCGATCCCACGAGCGGCGCGAACACCGGACTGCTGTCCTGTCTCTCCCGCGCCGCCGCGATGTTGGCGCGCGCGCCCGCGGCTCGGCTGCGCCCGACCTCCTGCTTGCGGTCCTGCTTCTTCGCGCTCACCCCGCCATAAACCGCGCCGGCGCGGCAAGGTTCCGTGCGCGGGCAAGAGTACCGGACGACCCAGCGCACGACAGCGGACTATGGGGCGTCGCCGCCTTCCCCGCCCGGCTGGCGAGGCTATCATTCCTCGGTGCTGGACGGTCGCGGCTGATGCCGCCATCCGGGCAAGGACCGACGGGGAGCGGGATCGCATGACCGGCGAGCTGATGCGCCAACCTTACGAAGCCTGTCCGCTCTGCGACTCGAAGGACTTCGGGTTGCTGCAGGAACATGAATGCAAGACGCACGCCCTCTACGATCCCGGTCTGCCGCCGACGATGCGATGGTGCCTGTGCCGCAATTGCACCCATTGCTTCGTCGACGCCTACCTGACGAAGGCCGGCTTCGAGCTGGTGGCCAAACGCACCCACTCCCAGCAGGATCCGACGGCCTTCTTCGCCAAGCCGAAACCGACCGAGGATATCGAGCAGCACCGGATTTGGTCGGCGGCGATCATCTCGCGGGTGACCGACCGGCGCGGCCGCGTGCCGAAGAACGGCGAGAAGTGGCTCGACGTCGGCTTCGGCAACGGCAGCCTCCTCTTCACGGCCTGGGAGTGGGGATATGTTCCCATCGGGGTCGACCTGCGGCAGGCGAGCGTCGAGGTGCTGAAAGGCATGAGCGTCGAGGCCCACCATGTCGACTTCGTCGACTACGCGGCGCCCGCCGGGTCCATCGCCGTCATCTCCATGGCCGACGTCCTCGAGCACATGCCGTTTCCCAAGGCCGCCTTGCGGCACGCGCGCACGCTGCTCGCCGACGACGGCGTCATCTTCCTTTCGATGCCGAATTTCGAGACGCTCGTCTGGAAGTACTGGGACTCGGTCGACCGCAGCATGTACTGGTATGAGATCGAGCATTGCCACAACTTCGGCCGCCCGCGGCTCTATGCCCTCCTCGACGAGCTCGGCTTCGCGGTCATCGACTACCAGATCAACCGGCGCTACCGCTCCGGCATGGACGTCATCGCGCGGAAGAAGAGCTCCTAGGGCGATTTCCAAGGAAATCAGCCCTCTTTTCCCGCTGGGCTGCGGTCCTCCCAGTCCACCCAATCCACCGGATGGCTCTCGAGGTAGGCGCCGACGGCGGCTCCGGTGGTGGGAAAGAAGGAGCCTTCGCCGATCTGTTCGAAGAGTCCGAATCGCTTGAGCTTGTCCTTTACCGGATCCTTGAGCTCGGCGAAGCACAGTTCGATCCCGGACTCGTGCAGAGACTTGTGCAATTCGGCGAGCATATCGGCAGCGGTGACGTCCACGCTGGTGACCGGTTCTGCCGCAACGACCAGCCGGCGCACTGGCGTCGGCGATTTCCCCGCTGCATCCAGAATGCGCTCCCGGAACAACTCGGCGTTGGCGAAGAACAGAGGCGCATCCCAGCGAAAGAGGATCAGGCCGGGGATCTGACGGGCATCGGGATAGCGCGTGACGTCATGGTAACCCTTGACGCCGTCGACGCGGCCCAACACCGCGGAGTGCGGCCGCCAGCCGTCCCACAGGAACTCGACGACGGCGATCACGATCGCCAGGCCTATGCCGGGGATGGCACCGA
Source organism: Pseudomonadota bacterium (assembly GCA_046724215.1). Classification (GTDB taxonomy): domain Bacteria; phylum Pseudomonadota; class Alphaproteobacteria; order Dongiales; family Dongiaceae; genus JBKOWC01. The sequence continues at coordinate 1,914 of JBKOWC010000124.1, forward strand.
GAACCGCGACGCCCACGAAACAGACGATGGACAGCCAGAACTCCCACCGCTGGATGCGATAGATTCGAGCGAGGTCGTTGATCTCGATCAAGCCGATCGCCGAGGCGATGACGACTCCGGCCAATGCGGCGCTAGGCAGATGCTGGAGCAGGTTCGGCGCCAGCAGGAGCAGCAGGGCAACGGCGAGGGCGCCGACGACGCCGGTCAACTGCGTCCGGGCGCCTGCAGCCTCCGCCACGGGCGTGCGCGACGAGCTGCTGCTGATCGGAAAGCCCTGAAAGAATCCGGCGGCCAGGTTGGCGGCTCCGAGTCCCACCATCTCCTGATTGGGATCGACATTCCTGCCGGTGCGCGCGGCATAGGCGCGGGAGAGGACGCTCGTATCAGCGAACGACACGAGGGCGACGGCGCCGCCTCCGATCAGAATGGGGACGATATCGTCGTAGGTGATCCACGGGATCGCGAACCCTGGCAGGCCTTGCGGGAGCGGCCCCAGAACCGACACGCCGGCGCGCGCGGCCAAGTCCAGCGCGCCGACGATCACGGTTGCACCCACCACGGCAACAAGGATGCCCGGCAGACGCCTGCTGCCCTTGAGCAGGAAGATCACCACCAGCGTACCGGCGCCCACCGCGAACGCCGTCCAGTTCGTTCGTCCGTCCAGAATCGCCGCGGCTATCGCCCATAGGTTTCTTAGCGGCCCATCGCCTTTGATCGAGAAGCCGAAGAGCTTCGGCAATTGGCTGATCAGCACCGTCAGCGCAATGCCGTTCATGTAGCCATAGCGGATCGGCTTGGAGAGAAGCTCGGTGATGAAGCCCAGCCGCGCCGCACCTGCCAGAATGCACACGATCCCGGAGACGACCGCCATCATGCCCGCCAGGGCGATCGCGCGATCGGCGTCTCCGTTGGATAGCGGAAGGACGACGCCGAGTATGATGGCGGCCAGCGACGAGTCTGGCCCCAGGACCAGAATGCGACTGGGGCCGAACAGCGCGTAGGCCAGCAACGGTACGATCGTCGCGTAGAGGCCGTAGATGCCTGGCAGGCCCGACGCCACCGCATAGGCGATGCCGACGGGCACCAGCATTGTCGTCAGTACAAGCCCGGCGACAATGTCGTGAGCAAGCCAGCTGGCTTGATACCGGCGCAGAGTAAGCAGCCCCGGCAACCAGCGTATCCAACCCGACCGTTCTGCTGTCTCCAAAATGGATGCTTCCTCAAGGCAAGCGGCCGTCGAGTTTAGGTTCGGCAGCCTTTGTTGGCTACCGACAGCCGCCGTCGATCACGGAACGATAAGTGTCTGCTATGGATTTGTCGCGGGCGCGATTCCCCACTCTAGACGAATGGCTCGGTGCCTATGGACCGCGGCTTTTTTGTTGGCTGACAACTCGAACCTGTTCTGACCTGCGCGAGCTAGATCTCCATCGCGTGGCCATAGTCCGTTCTGGCGAGGGCCGCGAGAACCGTGCCGAAGCCTTCGATCGCGACACTGTAGGTGAACCGATATTTGTTGCCGAAGTTGCCGTAGAGGGCGTCGGCAGCGCCGGTCACGACCTTCACGTCGGTGCCGAGGTCGGCGATCAGTCGCGCCGCCAGTTCCGTCCGCCGACCGGCGCTCGATGACCATGGCGCCGGTAGACCGAAGACGACCCACAGGAGCGGCGGCGATGGATCGATGAGGCCGTGCTCCCCGAGCGTCGCATCCATCGCCTTGCGGAAGTGGGCGGGAATGTCGTCGAGCACGTCGTCTCGGACCTGCGCCAGGACGTACCCGACATGGGCCCGTTCCGGTCCCGACAACCTCAGCAGCTCCGGCCGACTGACAAGCTTGTCAGCCACTGCCGGCGACAGATAGCGTTCGAACTCGCGCGTCACAGCCTTGCGTTGGCGACGACGACGCCACTCGGACAACCACATGCGGCCTTCCACCCATCGGCTCTCGACCCGGGTTTTTGCGGACGGGCGAGCATTCATCGCGCGCTGCACTATACCACCGCAGATCATCCTCTCCCGCGGCCGCGGCCTTTCCAAATCCATTGACTCCATTGGCGTAAGTTGCTATTTTATTCTGACGTAGGATGCGTTCGTTTCGCTGTTGGACATCGTGGATCGCAATGAAGATTGGCAGCGCTGACCCGGCTATCGGCTCCAGGGTACCACACTCGGCCAGCGGCGTTGCCCTCCTCATATGGGGTCGTTTGTCAGATTCGAGAAATCATGGCATTGATACCCATCGGCGACGGACAATCAGAAGACTTACGCATAATGCATGAGGTTATTTTGCACGTTTTCATGTTTTTCCCCGCCGATGCAGGCCAGGGAGAGGGGTGATGGCCCGGACGATGCGCGCGGCGGTGCTGCGCCAGCTGAGGACGCCGCTGAAGCTCGAAGAAGTGCCGATGCCGCAGCCGGGGCCCGGCGAGCTGCTGATCAAGGTCGTGGCCTGCGGCGTCTGCCACAGCGACCTCCATGCCGTCGACGGCGACTGGAACCCGCCGCCTGCCCTGCCCCTCATCCCCGGCCATGAGGTGGCCGGCCATGTCGCCGCCCGCGGCAGCGGCGTTTCCGCCGCCAAGGAAGGCGATGCCGTCGGCGTGCCCTGGATGTGGAACGCCTGCGGCGCCTGCGAGCATTGCCTCGCCGGCGACGAGACGATCTGCGCCGACGGCCAGTCGACCGGCTATTCGCGGCCCGGCGGCTATGCCGAATACATCACCGCCCCCGCCGCCTATGTCGGGCGGCTGCCGGCCAGGACCGACATGGTCGCGATGGCGCCGATCCTCTGCGCCGGCGTCACCGTCTACCGCGGCATCAAGCGCACCGGCGCGCGGCCGGGCGCCTGGCTGGCGGTGTTCGGCGTCGGCGGCCTCGGCCACCTCGCCGTGCAGTACGGCCGCGCCATGGGGCTCCACGTCGCCGCCGTCGACGTCGCCGACGCCAAGCTGCGGCTGGCGGAAGAACTGGGCGCCGAGGTCACCGTCAACGCCGTGAAGACCGACGCCGTCAAGGTGCTCCGCCGCGATCTGGCCGGCGGCGCCCACGCGGCCGTCGTGACGACGCCGGCGCCGGCCGCCTTCGACCAGGCCATCCGTGCGCTCCGGCCGGGCGGCACCGTCAGCCTGATCGGCGTCCCCGACCAGAAGGGCGACAGCCTCACCACCTCGATCGCCCGGCTGATCGGCCGCGAGCTCAGCCTGCGCGGCTCCAACGTCGGCAGCCGGCTCGACCTCGCCGAGGCCATCCGCTTCGCCGCCGAGGGCCAGGTGAAGGCGCAGGTCGAGCGGCAGCCGCTCAAGGCCGTCAATAAGGTGTTCGACCGCCTGCGCCGCGGCAAGGTAGTGGGACGCGTCGTGCTGGACATCGCCGGCGCGGCCTGAGAGCCGCGCCGCCGCGCTACTCCTTCGGGTATTTGATCGAGATGATCTCCAGGCTCAGGTCGCCCGTCGGCCGCTTCCAGACCACGGTGTCGCCGACGGCGGCACCCGAGAGCACCTTAGCGAGCGGCGAGACCCAGCTGATCCTGTGATGCTTCGGGTCGGCCTCGTCCTCGCCGACGATGCGGTACTTGCGCTTCTCGTCCTTGTCGTCGACCGTCTCGACGATGGCGCCGAAGCCGACGCGGTCGGCCGGCTGGCTCGCCGGATCGATATGGACCGCCCGCTCGATGCGCTCCTGGAAATAGCGGATGTCGCGCTCCACCAGCTTCAGGTGCTCCTTGTCCAGCATCTCCGGCTCGCCGCCCTCGGTCAGGTGGCGGCGCTCCTCCTGGAGCTTGGCGAGTTGCTCCTGCAGCGCCTTCAGGCCGGACGCCGTGACGTAGTTCGGGTGCTGGCTCTGCGGCCGTTCGGGCAGCTCGTCGCCGGGCTGCTCGCCGTCCGCTTCTTTCACAAACGCGCGACTCATGACCTGCTCTCCCTTGGCCGGGATGGCCCCATCAGCATAAGTCCGGACGCCGCCGACATTCCAGGTGATTGTGACAGCCCCTTCGATGGGCTTAGATCGGCGGCAAGTTGGTTAACCATATTTCGGGATTGGCAGGGGCATGGACAAGTGTGACGTCGCGATCGTCGGCGGCGGGGTGATCGGAAGCGCCATCGCCTATTTCCTGGCCGCCGATCCAGGCTTCCGGGGTTCGGTCGCGGTCATCGAAAAGGACCCGACCTACGAGACCGCGGCGACGCCGCGCTCGGCCGGCGGCATTCGCCAGCAGTTCTCGACGCCCGAAAACATCCAGATGTCGGCTTTCGGCGCCCGCTTCGTCAAGTCGATCGGCGAGTATCTGAGCGTCGACGGCGAGGCCGCCCAGCTGCCGTTTGTCGAATGGGGCTACCTGTTCCTGGCCACTCCCGCGGGGCTGGAGGTGCTGCAGCGCAACCATCGCCAGCAGGCCGCCCTCGGCGCCAACGTCGCCCTGCTGGCTTCTGGCGAGCTCAGGGAGCGGTTTTCGTGGCTCAACGTCGAGGACCTCGCCGCCGGCTGCTACGGCCTCGCCAACGAGGGCTGGACCGACCCCTACGGCCTGCTGCAGGCCTTCCGCCGCAAGGCGCGCGCGCTCGGCGTCGCCTACCTGGCCGACGAGGTCGTCGAGGTGAAGCGGGCCGGCAGCCGGGTCACCGGCGTCATCCTGCGCCAGGGCGGCCCGCTTGCCTGCGGCGCCGTCGTCAACGCCGCCGGATACCACGCCCACAAGCTCGCCGCCGCCGCCGGCATCGAGCTGCCGATCCGGCCGCGCAAGCGGATCGTCTACGTCTTCGACTGCCGCGACAAGCCGGCGAAAGCGCCGCTGCTGATCGACCCCACCGGCGTCTGGTGCCGGCCGGAGGGCGCCAATTACATCGGCGGCATCTCGCCGGCCGAAGAGGAGGACCCCGACTGCACGGATTTCGAGATCGACTACCGGCTCTACGAGGAGGTGATCTGGCCGACCCTCGCCCACCGCATCCCGGCCTTCGAGGCGATCAAGCTGGTGCGCGCCTGGGCCGGGCATTACGACTACAACACGCTCGACCAGAACGCGATCCTCGGGCCACACCCGGAGGTCCGCAACTTTTACTTCGCCAACGGCTTCAGCGGCCACGGCCTGCAGCAGTCGCCGGCGGTCGGGCGGGCGACCGCCGAGCACATCGTCCATGGCGGCTACCGCAGCATCGATCTGACGCGGTTCGGCTACGAGCGTGTGCTGCGCAACGAACCGATCTTCGAGCTCAACGTCGTCTGACTGCCATTCAGCTGGTCAGCGGATAGCGCGCCATCAGCCGAAGCTGTCGCGCGTAGAGTCGCAGCAGCCGGAAGACTCCCATCGGCTTGCAGCCGCGCCGGCGGTTCTCGGCGCTGATCTCGAACAGCAGCCGGTGCTGCTCGAACAGCGTCTTGTAGGCGTCGAGCAGCCGCGTGGTGCGGTCCCAGATATGGACCGCCTCGCTGCCGGCGCCGTTCACCTCGATGAGGGTGAAGTTCTCGCCGCGCTTGAAGTCGGCCAGCGAGGCGAAACGCACGTCGAAGCGGCCGAAGTAGAATTCGGGCATGCCCTGCGCGATCGCATCGAAGCGGGCCGTCATCGCCGGCGTCACGTGACCGATGCCGTTGCGGAAGACGGCGCCGCGACAGTGATTGCCGGCGAAGACCAGACGGAAGGTCTCCCCGGACGCGAGCACGCGGCTGCGCTGCCCGGCATGGCGCTTGAGATAGATGGGCGCGATGCGGCTGGCACGCGGATCGGCCTGGATCAGCTGCTCGAGGGTCGATCGGCCGTCGCCGACGACGAACGGGAAATACTTCAGCGTCAGCGAGAAGACCCGTCCTGACGCTTCGCCCGGCCGCCGGATGTAGAACACGCCGGCCTCGCCCTCGTCGGCGACGAGCTGCTGGAAGATGACGCGCTCGCCGCGCGGAAACACGGCGAGATAGGCCGCCAAGTCATCGACTGTCGCGATCACGCGGACCCCGGAGCCGCGGCAGCCGATATCCGGCTTCGCCACGAATGGAAACTCGATGGCCGCCGTCTCCAGCGCCGCCAGGGCCTGGGCGAGGTTCGAGCGCGGCGAACCCGACGCGGAGGCGACCGTCAGGCTGGTATAGGGTGCCAGCCACTTCCGTCCCTCGCGCCCGAGCTGCGAGAGGATCTCCACTTTCGATTCTCCGCACAGCCCGCCCGCGGGCATGCAGGGATTGCCC
>JBKOWC010000123.1:0-8646 GCA_046724215.1 Pseudomonadota bacterium
GTCAAAGAAGGCCAGCGTCCGGACCTCGATGCTCTCGCGCGGCGGCGCGTCCGCCGGCGTCGTCGGATCCCTGAACGCGGTATGCGCCGTGAATCGCGCCCGCCCGTCCTCGAGCGAGTCGTAGCATTTGATGAGGATGGCCTCGTCGGTCTGCATTCTCGGGAAGTAGAACCAGCGATGCCGCGGGTTGAACGTGACGGCATAGGTCTCGCCGACCCGATCGGGATAGATCAGATCGTTGGCGACGAAGTCCTGCGCCGCCATGCTGCGCGCATCGCACAGAGCGAGCGGCGCCTCGAGCAGCGGACCCTTGATGGGCCGCCAGAGATTGACCACGGCGAAACGGTGCCGGAGACGGAAATCCGCCTCCTCGGGATCGAGCAGGTCACGCGCGCGCTGCGGACCCGAGCGAACGGTGTAGTCGTTGTGCACCCGCCATGCGGGTTCGCTGACGCCGTTCGCGTGGTCCCCGCTGGCGGCGGACGAGCGCAGATTGTGGTCGAACGCCACCACCTTGACGGCGCCTGTCGCCGCGGCGACCAGCCGCTCGACCTCGGGGAGGTAGACGGCCTTCAGCTGGCCGGCATCGTAGAAATCGCTCACGGCACTGCGGTGACGCAGCAGGGCGAAGCCATGCGCGTCGAGGGAGAGACCCGCAACGACTGCCCGCCCGTCTCGGATCGGAACAGGATGCTCGGCATAGCGCGAGGTGCGTACGGGGACGCCGGCGGGCGGCCGAAAGGCATAGCTCCGCGGCTTCTCCGCCATGGGGATCATGTATTGCAGGGGCGCCGTCACATAGGCCAGCCCGTTTGTCCTGTCGCCGTCCATGCCACCTCTCCTCGGAACATGTGAGAAAACGAGACCGCAGCCGCCCTCGTCTCACTCAGACTTTGCCCTGGTTTGAGGAGCCCACAAGCGATGCTTTGTCAAGCGATCTGTTAGTTTTCAGCACACATTCAGGGGCCGGAGCGACGCGCGTCGGCCGATCGGGCGTCGATGAAGGCGGCGCGCAGCAACAGGCAGAAGGCGACGAGCGCGCAGAGGAACGCCAGCGCGTGTCCCGCCTCCCACTGCCGACGATAGGCCGGCCAGTCCGCTGGCAGCGACTGCGCCGTCCACGCGGCGACGGCGGCGTTGACCGGCGCGTTGAGGAGGAAGAACACCGCGATCATGGCGCTCAGCGCGAGCGCCGCGATGAAGGTCGGCACCATCACCGACCGGCGTGCCCGCACCACGTACAGGAGGAGCCAGGCCGAGCCGGCCGCGACGACCTCGAACGGCCCCAACACCGGTCCCCAGCCGCGATAGAGGGTCTGCTGAATTGCGAGCCACAAGGGGCCATCGAGCGCAAGCTTGTTCGGGCATTCGTAGACATGGGCGCCGGCGGCGATGAGCGGCACGAAGGTCGCGAGCAGCGCGACGCCGCGCACGATCGTCAGCATCATGCGAGTTCCTCCTCGAGCGGCCGAATATGCCCCGATGCTGGGCGCGGCCCGTTCGATGCGAACGCCGCGGGCTTTCGCCTGTTCCATCGAGCGTGGACGCGAGCCGCTTTGCTAGCCCTGCCGCCCCGTCATGCGCGGCCCCGCCGGCCGCGGCATGACCAATGCTCGTCGTCACCCACGAGATGGGTCTTGCGCGTCAGGTCAGATGTCTCACCAGAAGTCTGCGCCCACCGCGTCCAATACCTCGGCGACAGTCGCCTCGGAGGGATCGACGCGGTCGCACAGGACACCGACGACGACGTGACGATAGCCGGTGCTGTGGTCGACATGACCGGCGTAGCGGGAGAATCCGACGCAAGCCATCGGCGCGCCGCCGTCGGCGAGAACGCCCTTGAAACGGACGACGTCGAAGTCCTTGGCCTCGGTGGGCTCGCTCCAGTCCGACAGATCCTTGGAGGTGACGACCTCCTGGACCAGGTGCTTCACCGTCATGCGCGGCATGTAGAACCGGCCGGTATCCGGCACGCCGTGATGAACGATGAAGAGGACCGATCCGATGCCATAGGCATCGATGAGCTCATCCCGGCTATCCCGGCCGACATTGTCGGCCTTGCACTCGATCCGTGTTGTCGCGCCGGTAGCGGCGAAATGAATCTGCAGCTTGCCGCAGTCCATCGCCTGCCAAGCCTGCGCTGAACCGGCTGCAAGCATGCCGGCGAGCGCCACAACGCCACCGCGAAGACATCCCATCCCTGCCTCCCGCCCCGCGCCGGCGTCGCCGCCGGCAACGGCCAGTATATACCGGTCGATCCGATTGCAGCAGGAGTCATGCCGTCGAGCGAGCCGTCCGCGGGCCGCGCCCTCACGGCACGACCTCTTCTATGCTCTCGTAGTGCTGCACGGCTTCATCGAAATCGACGAGCGCCGCGATCGCATCGGGCTCGACGACGGCCTTGTCGATGTCGTGACCGGCAAACGTCTGGATCGCCTCGACCGACGTCCAGCGCGTGAGCACCACGAATTCGACGCCGTCGCCCTGTGCCCGCTGCAACAGGGAGGCGCCGAGGAATCCCGCAATGCCCTTCAGTTCAGGCAGGACCCGCCGCCGGAAGTGCTCGGGATAGTCCGGCGACCTCGATGCCGACGCCCGGCCGCGCCAGATGCGCACGATCATGTCGGCACCTCCTGGCCCTCACCAGAAATCCGCGCTGATCGCGCGGAGCAGCTGCACGATGCGCGCGGCGTCCGGTTCCTTGCCGGTCAGGTCGCAATAGGAACCGATGATGGCGTGCCGATAGCCGGTCGTCTGGGCAACATGCCCGGCATAGCTGACGAAGGCGAAGCAGCCGGCGGGCCGTGACGCCGCATTCGCCGCCGCCCGATAGCGCGCAATGTCGAAATGCTCGAACTTGAGCCGTTCGCTGAGGCTGTCGAGCGTCGCGGCGGCCGTAAGCTTCTTGACGATGTCGGTGACTTCCTCGCGCCGCAGATAGTCGTGGCCGCCGCTCGACTGGTGCCGGATCACGAAGACGCGATCCGGCCCGCTCGCGTCGATGAGTTCGTTCCCGCGGTTCTCGTCGCCTTGGCAGCGGGCGCCGGCGGCCTCGGGAATGCCCGTCAGATGGATGCTGAGCGATGCGCAGTCGGCAAGCGGCTGCATTTGCGCCGGAGCGGCGGCCGATACCGCCATCGCGCACAACCCGAAGAGCGGCATCCACCCGCGGCGCACCGTCGTCGTCGCCTCCGTTCATTGCTCGCGCATCGGCATTGCACGCCTGAGCGCTCGGCGACACTACAGCAGGCCGGCGCCGGGCGCGACCGGACGCTGTGCGCCGACGGGCGCGCTGGCGCATCGCAAAGCCGGCCGCTGGCCCTACCCTGGCCTGCCCGCCTACACTACCCACCGGCATTCGCCACCCACCGCCTGGCCTTGGAGAAAGGATTCGCCCATGACGCGCATGACGCCGTCCGAAGCCTTCGTCGAGACGCTGGTTGCGCATGGCGTGACCGACATCTTCGGCATCGTCGGGTCCGCCTACATGGATGCTCTCGACCTCTTCCCGGCGGCCGGCATCCGTTTCATCTCCGTCGCCCACGAGCAGGGCGCCGGCCACATGGCGGACGGCTATTCGCGCGTCACCAACCGCCAGGGCGTCTGCATCGCGCAGAACGGGCCGGGCATCACCAATTTCGTCACCGCCGTGGCAGCCGCCTACTGGGCGCATTCCCCCGTGGTCGTGATCACGCCGGAGACCGGGAGCGGCACGCAAGGGCTGGGCGGCTTCCAGGAGACCGACCAGCTGCCGATCTTCTCGAAGATCACCAAGTTCCAGGCCCATGTGAACCGGCCCGACCGCCTGGCCGAATTCACCAGCCGCTGCTTCGACCTGGCGCTCTCCGAGCGCGGCCCGACGCAGCTCAACATCCCGCGCGACTACTTCTACGGCGACATCGACGTGACCCTGCCGAAGCCGATCAAGGTCGAGCGCGCCGCCGGCGGCGCCAAGAGCCTCGACGAGGCGGCCAAGCTGCTGGCCGAGGCGAAGTTCCCGGTCATCGTCGCCGGCGGCGGCGTGATCATGAGCGACGGACAGGCCGAGGCGAAGGCGCTGGCCGAATACCTCTCGGCCCCGGTCGTCACCAGCTACCTGCACAACGATGCCTTCCCCGCTTCGCATCCGCTGATGTGCGGACCGCTCGGCTACCAGGGCGCCAAGACCGCTATGAAGATCATCGCCCAGGCGGACGTCGTGCTCGCCCTTGGGACACGCCTCGGTCCGTTCGGCACCCTCCCCCAGCACGGGATCGACTACTGGCCCAAGGGCGCCAAGATCATCCAAGTCGACAGCGACCACCGCATGCTCGGCCTGGTGAAGCCGATCACTGTCGGCGTCTGCGGCGACGCCAAGCCGGCTGCCGCCGAGATCCTCAACCGGCTGCAGACCGGCAACGTGAAGATCGCCGCGCACGGCAACAAGGAGGCCCGCCTTGCCGAGCTGAAGCAGCAGAAGGACGCCTGGGAGGCCGAGTTGAACACATGGGGCCAGGGCGGCGGCTCGCCGCTCGCCCCGCGCCGGGCGCTGCGCGAGCTCGAGAAGGCGATGCCGAAGAACGCCATGGTGACGACCGACATCGGCAACATCTGCTCGGTCTCCAACAGCTATCTGCGCTTCGAGCGGCCGCGCTCGTTCTTCGCCGCCATGAGCTTCGGCAATTGCGGCTACGCCTTTCCCACCGCGATCGGCGCCAAGGTCGGCGCCCCCGACCGTCCGGCCATCGCCTATGTCGGCGACGGCGCCTGGGGCATGAGCCTGCCGGAGACGCTCACCTGCGTGCGCGAGAACATCCCGGTCGTCGCCGTCGTCTTCAACAACGGCCAGTGGGGAGCGGAGAAGAAGAACCAGATCGACTTCTATGCCGACCGCTTCGTCGGCACCAACCTGAAGAATCCGAGCTTTGCCGGGATCGCCAAGGCGATGGGCGCCGAGGGCATCACCGTCGGCCATCCCGATCAGGTCGGCGATGCGCTCAAGTCCGCCGTCGCCTCGAACAAGCCGACGGTGCTCGAGCTCATGGTCACCCAGGAGCTGGGCGATCCGTTCCGCCGCGATGCGCTGAAGAAGCCGGTCCGCAGCCTCGACAAGTACAAGGCCTATACGGTGGCCTGAATCGGTCTAATGTAGAGCACGGGTCGGCCCGCCGTTTCGGGGCTCATCAACAATCGAGTCCGCGCCGCCAGCGGCGCGGACAAGCGTGGGGATGGCGCTGCAGGCGCCAATGTCGGTCGGTGATGGCGACAAGCCCGTTGCAACGCCTGCTCGTGCTCAACGCCGGCTCGTCGAGTCTGAAGTTCGGCGTCTACGAGATCCCCGCCGATCACGCCGATCTCGCCCTGCTCAGTCGCGGCCAGATCGCCGGCATCGGCCCCGCGCCGCAATTCACCGCCGCCGACGCCGCCGGCCGGGGCCTCGACATCGAGTCCGTCGTCGGCCCGCTGCCTGCCATTCCGACCCATAGCGCAGCCCTTGCCGTCCTGCTGCGCTGGCTCGAGGCGACCGGCAACGGCGCCGCTCTCGCGGCCGTCGGACACCGCGTCGTCCATGGCGGCACGGCCCTTACCGCTCATTGCCGTCTGACGCCCGAGATCATCACCAGTCTTGCCGAGCTCGAACCGCTCGCCCCGCACCACCAACCGCACAACCTCGCGGCCATCCGCGCTCTCGCTCAGCAGCGGCCCGGTCTCCCGCAGGTGGCCTGCTTCGACACGGCCTTTCACGCGACACAGCCGCCGGAGGCGCGCTGCATCGGCCTGCCGCGCGCCTATGCCGAGCGCGGCGTCCAGCGCTACGGCTTCCACGGCCTGTCCTATGAGTTCGTGGTGCAACGACTGCAGCAGCTGGGCGACGGCCGCCTGCCGGAGCGCCTGGTCATCGCCCACCTCGGAAACGGCGCGTCGATGTGCGCCGTGCGTGCCGGCCGCAGCGTCGCGACGACCATGGGCTTCTCGACGCTCGACGGCCTGGTGATGGGAACGCGCGTCGGCAGCCTCGATCCCGGCGTCATCCTGCACCTGATGCGCACCGACGGCCTCAAGCTCAAACAGCTCGAAGACCTGCTTTACAACAGATCCGGGCTGCTTGGCCTGTCGGGCTACAGCGCCGACATGAAGGCCCTGCTGGCCAGCAACGACCCGGCCGCGGCTGCGGCCGTGGAGCAGTTCTGCTATTCGATCGTGCGCCATCTCGGCTCGCTGGCGGCCGCTCTCGGGGGGCTCGACGCCCTCGTCTTCACGGGCGGGATCGGCGAGAATGCCGCGTCGATCCGCGCCCGGGTATGCGCGGAGTCGGCTTGGCTCGGCCTCGTCTTCGACCCGCAGGCGAACGCCGCCGGCGGCCCGATGATCTCGCACGTCAAGAGTCCGGTCGCCGCCTGGGTGGTGCCGACCGACGAGGAGCGTGTCATCGCCCGCCACGCCCGCCGCCTCATCGGCCTCTGACGGTGGCCGAGACCCGAGGCCACCGTCAGCAAGCCGATGTCGGAGCGTCGGCGATTCGCCGCCGCCGGTCGCTCAGCCCGCGCTGGCGGCGATGAGCTGATGCGGGTCGATGCCGGTGGGATCGACCCCTGTCAGCACCACCTGGCAGGCGCCGCCGTTGTAGGTGAGGAGGGCGCCGCCGGTCGTGGGCGCGATGTGAAGGTCGGCCGTCTGCGCCGCGGTCGCGTGGATTTCCAGGTGGTCGGTCCCGACCTGGAAATCGCTGATCACGTCCTGCGCCTTCAAGGATCCGAGCACGAAGGTATCGCTGCCGGCGCCGCCGGTCATCCGTTCGTTGCCGGAGCTGCCGTCGAGGCGGTCGTTGCCGTCGCCGCCATCGAGGATGTCGCAGCCGGCACCGCCGATGATCGTATCGTTGCCCGCCCCGCCCTCGATCCGGTCGTTGGCATAGCCGCCGTCGAGCAGGTTGTCGCCGGCATTGCCCACCAGGTGATTGGGCAACGAGTTCCCGGTACCGGTGAGGTTGCTGCTTCCCAGCAGCTGCAGGTTCTCGACATTGGCCTCCAGCGTGTAGCTCTGCCAGCTCATCACCGAGTCGGTGCCGCCGCCGCTGGCCTCGACGATGTGGTCGTTGCCGTCGATGAGGTAGAGGTCGTTGCCGGCGCCGCCGGTGAACGTATCGCTGCCGCCCTCGCCGCAGATCGTGTCGCTCTTCAAGGTCCCGTTGAGCTGGTCGTCGGCGAAGGTGCCGTCGATGCTCGGCTTCACGGTCCAGCTGACCGTCTCGCTCTGCTGCAACCACGGCAGGTTGTAGTCGAGAGCCCCGCTGTGCGGCCCGGCCGAGCCGCCCTGCCAGACGCCGTCGAAGTGGTTGTTGACGGTCTGGAGGCCGGTGTTCTGGCCCGGCATGAGCTGCAGCCAATGGGCGCTGTAGTCGAAGACGTTGTCCGAGAGCGTGATGTTCTTGCAGTTCAGCGCCGGCGTGTTGTTGTCTGGCGCGATGGTGACCGTGTAGTAGTAGCTCGGGTTGCCGTGCAGCAGGTTGTGGGTGATCACGCTATCTTGCGCCCCCAGCACGAGAGCCGGTCGCTTGCCGACGTCACCCACGATATTGTCGATGACAGTGACGTTCTTGGCCTCCCAACCCCTGTCCGCCGGCCGCGTCCACGACATGTCCGAATAGCCGCCGACCTCGATCCCGTCGACCGAGACATGCGTCACCTTGTTCTCGGCGATCAGCACGTTGGTCGAGCCGCCCTTGGCGAACACCGCAGCCGGGCCGGTGATGTAGGAGATGTCGTTGCGGGCGATCACCGAGTTGTTGACATCGAGGAAGTCGACGCCCTGGTCGCCGCCGTGCGAGCAGGTGTTGTCGAGGACATAGACGTCGTCGCCCTGCGAGACCTTGATGTTGTCCTTCTTCGTGTCATGCACAATGTTGTCCTTGATGACGATATGAGCGGTCGTGTCGGCGAAGTCGGTGCCGGACATGCCGAACTGGATACCGTTGTCGTGGACGTTGCCGCCGCTGACGTCGAAGCCGCTGATGACAATGTTCTCTTCGCCGAACGCCTCGAGCGTCGACGTGGCGCTGCCGGCGCCCGGCACGATCTTGGCCGCGCCCGGCCCGTCGGCGGAGACGAGCGAGATCGGCGCGTCCGGCAGGCCGCTGACATTTATCTTGACGTTCTCGGCATAGGTGCCGGCCGCCACCATGATGCTGGTGCCCGGCGTCGCCATATTGACGGCCGCCTGGATGCTCAGCAGGGGGTCGGATTGGGAGCCGGAGCCGGTGGCGCTGCCGGTCGGGGAAACGTAGAGAAGTCGCGTGGGCGTGAAACTATCAAATGGAATTTGCAACATGGCTCTGCCTTCTCATAATTAATGAAGAATTGAAGTAATGATTCGTGAAGGTGAATGAACACGTTATTGACGACTAACGATTAACAAGTAATTTACGAGCGCAGATGAGCTAAAATTGGAGACTTCTTTTAACGAAGGTGGCGCAAAAACCCGCAGCAATTGCGTCGTATTCGAGCGACATGCGCGCGGCGCGACGGCCCCGCGAGGGGGCTACGATTCCAGATGGGGAAAGATGCGCGTCGCTGCTTGGTGCTTACGCGGTCGGCAGCACTCTGTAGGCGACGTCCTTCGGGGTGCAGTCGGCGCCGTTGACGGGGAAGATGTCGTGCAGACAGGCGG
>JBKOWC010000177.1:0-13724 GCA_046724215.1 Pseudomonadota bacterium
AGCCATTTGTCCCACCAGCGCAGCGCCTCCTGCAGGAAGCCGATGGCCGGGCCCGGCTCGCCCGCCTGCGGCCAGCCATGCGCCCACGGCCCCACCAGGCCCTTGCACGGCGCCGTCAGATTGGCGAGCAGGCGCGGGACCGCGTTGCGATAGGCATCGGCCCAGCCGCCGACGGCGTAGACCGGGCAGCGGATCGCGGCGTAATCCTCGCTGACCGACCCGTGTTGCCAGAAGGCGTCGCGGCGCTGATGCGCGAGCCACTGCGCCACCCACTCGGGCGTGTGCCGCAGGCGAGCGAGCCAGATGTCACGCCAGCGCTCGCCGATCAGCGCGGGATCAGGGGGCAGCGCCGCCTGGGCCAGAATCGCGACGCCCCAGACCACATGCTCGGTGAGCACGCAGCCGCCCATGTAATGCGCGTCGTCGGCGTAGCGGTCGTCGGCGGCGCAGATCGTGATGATCGCCGCCAGCGCCGGCGGCTGCCGCGCCGCCACCTGCAGCGCGTTGAAGCCGCCCCAGGAGACGCCGATCATGCCGATGCGGCCGGTGCACCAGGGCTGCGCCGCGACCCAGGCGATCGCCGCCGCGATGTCGTCATGCTCCTGGCGCGTGTATTCGTCGGTCAGCAGACCATCGGATTCGCCACTGCCGCGCAGGTCGATGCGCAGCACGGCGTAGCCGTGGCCGGCGATGTAGGGCTGCATGATGCCGTCGCGCCAGGCGGTGCCGTCGCGCTTGCGGTAGGGGATGCATTCGACGATGGCCGGGACGGTCGTCCGCTCGGCGTCGACGGGCAGCCACACGCGCGCCGCGAGCCGCACGCCGTCGGCCATGGGGATCCACAAATTCTCGATCTCGCGAACCGGCGCCAGCCCGCCCTCGATGATTCTCATTCGGTCCCCTGCCCCGTTATCTGCAGCACTGTCTAACGAAAGGCGCCGCGGCGATAGAGGCGCCAAACCAAGCCCGGTGCCGCCAGCAGCGGATGACGGCGCTGCCACGGTGCCACCGCCGTCGTCACGCCGCTGTGGCGCGCGATCTTCCACAGGATGTAGTCGAGGCCGCCGTCGAAGGTAAAGGCGCCTTTGGCGAGCCGTAGCACCGAGAGCGCCCTGCCGACGACACCGCGCAGTGCCCAGGCCACGCGGGCGCGGCACCGACGGCCGATCGGATCGGCGGCGGCAAGGGCGAGCGGCGTCAGTCTATCGTAGCGCGCGCGGGCAGCTTCGTAGATCAGGCGCGCGCGGTCGCTGGCTTCGGCCCGCAATTCGGCGCGATAGGTCTCGCGAAACGCCCGCATCCACAGCGCTGCTGGCGCGGCGCCGGCGCCGGTCAAGGCGGCGGTCCGCCGGACGAGCGTCACCACGGCATCGACGAGCGCGTCGAGGACGACGGCGCGGACGGCGTCGTCGCGCGCATGGACGAGGCGGACCGGCTGCGCGAAGCGGCCCCAGAAATAGGAATGGAAGGCGCGCCCCGACAGCAGACGGCGAAACGGCGCCAACGCCACGACGGCATATTTGGCCCGCAGCCTGCGGCCCTGCCACGGCAGCTCGAGATAGAACACGTTGGGCGGCAGCGCGGTGTTCGCCAGCGCGACGAGGCGACGCCGATACATCTTCCGATAGTCGTCGACGAGCAGATAGAAATCGAACACGCGGTCGTCATCCGGCGTCGGCTCGGCGGCGCGCAGGCAGGAGCCGTAGAAGAGGACGGCGGCGACGGCATCGCCGTGGCGACGGCGCAGCGCGTCGGCCAGCGCGGCGACCGGGGCGGCGACCGGCTGCACGGCCTCCGTTGCCACGAGCGTGCGCAAGGTGTCGCGCGGCGATGTCACGGGCTCAGCACCGCCAGAAGGCGATCTGGCGATCGCTGCTGAGGACGACGGGAACCGCGGGATCGGGCCTGATCACTTCGCCGTCGAAGACGAGCGGGGCATCGAGGGCGAGGCGGCATTCGCGGATGCAACCGCTGCGGTAGCCGCTCGCCGCCATCCAGGGGCGCGGCCGGCCGCGCAGAATGGGCAGGAGGGCGCGGCCCAACCGCCGCGGCGGGTGGGCGATGGTCGTGAGGCGGAGTGCGCCTTCCCCTTCGCCCCAGAACGGCATGAGGTCGAAGATGAGCCGGCGCAGCGTCGTCGCCATGAGCAGGAGGTAGTCGCCTTCCTGCGGCGGGGCGCCGTCGAGCCCGAGCGCCAAGCGCTCGCTGCGCAGCGTGCTGTGCGCCGCGCCGCGGCCGGCCAGCAGGCGCAGCAGCGAGAGCCCCAGGCCCATGGCCGTTGCCACGTGGCGCTCGGCGCCCAGCGGGTGCACCTTCTCCCGCGCCAGCATGATGCCGTGATAGAATGCGGCGGCTCCGAGGAACATGCCGTGGATCGGCGGCTCGCCCGGCACGCGCCGGAGCGAGATGACGGGACGCGCAAGCGTTTCCCCGGCGAGGGCCGGACCGTTGGCGCACAGACGATCCAGCGCCCGCGCCGGGCCGCCGCGCATCCCGACGTCGGCGGCGATCAGATTGGTCATGCCGGCGGGCAGAACGGCCACGCGCGGCACCGCGGCCGCGCCGGCGTTGAGCAGCTCCGTGATCGCCTTCTGCACGGTACCGTCGCCACCGCAGATGGCCACCAGCCCGACCTCGCGGCGTGCGAACTCGCGGAGCGCATCGGCCATGCCCCCGATGCTCTCGATCTCGATATGCAGCAGGTCGCGGTGACCGCGCGCCGCCGCGCGCAGGGCGGTCATGTCGCGCCGGTTGCGCTGGCTGTGCGGATTGCTGATGAGCCCGATGCGGGTCATGCCGCCGCCCGCCAGGATTCCACGGGCAGCCCGGCCCGCCGCCGGCGGAAGGCCTGGCCGGTGCGGACGACGTGGAACGCCAGCGACAGCAAGGTCCAGGCGGCGACCGCATGCAGACCGTTGTCAGGCCGGCCGGAGAGGGTGCAGAGCGTCAACAAGACCAGGTTGGGATTGCCCCCTGCCGCGAACAGACGGAATACGGAATCGAGGCGGCGCCAGGCCTGCATCGAGAAGCCGAAGCGCCAGCGGAACACGCCCTCCAGCAGGCGCGCGATCACATAGCCGACGATGCAGACCCAGGCACTACCGGCGAGGAGCAGCGTCTGCCCCGGCGCGGATGCGGACGCCAAGCCATAGAACCAGGCGAGATACCAGAGCGGCGGATGCAGGAGGTGGATGCCGTCGTGGAGGATGCGGCCGATCCTGGAGGTGGCGACCGTGACAAGCGCGAGCCGGCCGTCGACGGAATCGAAAAACGCCATCAGCCAGGCGGCGACGAGTCCCATGCCGAACAGGCGCGCCTCGAAGAGCAGGATCGCCAGCAGCACGAGGAGGAGGCTGGCGACCGTCACGAAGATGGGTGCGACGCGGCGCGCGGCGAACCAGCGGCTCGCCCAGAAGGCCGGCCACGGCCACAACCACTTGGTCACGAAATCGGTGATGCCCTCGGAGGCGGCATCGAACATCTGCCGCTCGACCGCGCGCGCCGGCTGGTCGACGAGGGGCAGCACGTAGGGTACGGCCTGCTTCTGCAACGCCTGGTTGTAGGTGCCGCCGAGCTCTGCCGGGCCGACCAGCTCCAGGCCGAAGGCGGCGGCCTCGGCGGCGGTCGCGGTCTCGCGGCGCAGCAGCGCGGCCAGCTCGGGCGTCGGCGCACCGGCGACATGGGCGGCGACGGCGGTGCGCCGGCCGTCATGCAGGGCCGGCATCAGCAGCGTGTCCGGCGTCGCCGCCAACGCCTCGATCAGGATTTCATCGATGACGAAGTCGGTCCGCAGCAGCAGGAACGATGCGGCATCGGGCGGCGGCGCGCCGTCGATGCCGATGTCGTCGATGCCGCAGCGGGCGAGCGCGCGGCGGCACCGTTCGTACGGCGTGAGCCCCCACAGCCGGACGTCGCAGCGGCCGACCAGAATGGCGGCCTTCGACTTGTCGGGCGACGAAGCCGGCGCGCCGGCGGCAGGCGAGATAGCAATCATCGGATCCTTGCCGAAAAGGCGTGGGCGAGAAATATCCGCGCGCCCGCGGCCGTTCAAGCATGCCGACGCGCGACAGAGAGTCCTTGACCACGCGTGGCCGGCGGGAGATGAACGAAGGCCATCGCGACCCAGTATCGACAGGATGTTCACCCTCGCCCATTTGTCCGATCCGCATGTCGGCCCGCTGCCGCGGCCGAGTCCGCTCGAGCTGGCCGGCAAGCGCGCGACCGGGTTCCTCACCTGGTCGTTCCGGCGCAAGGCCGTGCACGGAGAGGGCGTGCTCCGCACGCTGGCGGCCGACCTGCAGGACACGGCACCCGACCACATCGTCGTCACCGGCGACATCATCAACATCGCGCTGCCCGGCGAGTATGCGCAGGCGGTGACCTGGCTGCGGAGCCTGGGTGCCTCGGACCGGGTCTCGGTGATCCCCGGCAACCACGACGCGTACGTGCCGATGGCGTGGGAGCGGTCGATCGGACTGTGGGCCGACTTCATGACGGGATCGACATCAGCCGACGCGTCGTCGGAGTCGCCGGCCCGCTCCGATGCCGATTTCCCGTTCGTGCGCCGCCGCGGTCCTTTGGCGATTGTCGGCGTCTCCACCGCCTGCCCGATGCCGCCCTTCTATGCGTCCGGTCGCGCCGGCCGGCGGCAGCTGGACGTCCTGCGGACGCGCCTCGTCGAACTGGAGGCCGACGGGATGTTCCGCGTCGTGCTGATCCATCACCAGCCGTTCGACGCCCGCGGCCGCCGCCGTGACCGCCTCGTCGACAGCGCCGCGTTCCGCGCCGTGATCGCCGAGGCCGGGGCCGAACTGGTGCTACACGGCCATACGCACCGCTCCGGATTGACCAAGCTGCCGACACCGCGCGGGGCCGCGCCGGTGATCGGCGTGCCGTCGGCATCGGCGAAGTTCGATTATCACGGCAAGGGCCACAGCCAGTATCACCTCTATCGCGTCGAGCGCGACGGCGACGACTGGCGCATCGAGGTCGAGGTGCGCGGCGTCGCTCCGACGCTCGAGCGGTTCGTGCCCGAGGGCCGCTTCTCGCTGACGATCCCGCAATGACGTCCGGCGACGGGGCGCAGGACCGTCGTCGGGGCCGCCTCGCCGGCCGGGTCGCCCTCGTCACCGGGGCCGGCGGTCCAGGCGGCATCGGGTTCGCCTGCGCGCGGCTCCTGGGCCGCGAAGGGGCGAGCATCGCCCTGACCTCGACCACGGGGCGGATCCACGAGCGGGCCGCCGAGCTGCTGGCTGCCGGCGTTCCGGCCGCCGCCTTCGTCGCCGACCTCGTCGACAGCGGCCAGGCCGCGGCGGTGGCCGCCGGCGCCGTCGCCGCGTTCGGGCGCATCGACGTGCTCGTCAACAACGCCGGTATGGTGAGCGTGGGCGAGAGCGAGATCCACAAGGAGCTCGCCGACCTCAGCGACACGGAATGGCGGCATGGCCTCGACATCAGCCTGACGACGGCGTTCAACGTGACGCGCGCCGTGCTGCCCGGCATGATCGCCGCCGGCTACGGCCGGGTCGTGAGCATCGCCTCGGTCACCGGGCCGGTGGTCAGCAATCCGCGCTCCAGCTTCTACAGCGCCGCCAAGGCCGGCTTGGTCGGGTTGACCCGCAGCGTGGCGCTCGACGTCGGCCGCAAGGGCATCACCGTCAATGCCGTGTTGCCGGGCTGGATCCTCACGGGCTCGTCGACCGAGGCGGAAAATGTCGGCGGGCGGCATACGCCGATCGGACGCTCGGGCACGCCCGAAGAGGTCGCGGAGCTGGTGGCGTTTCTGGCCTCGGAGGCGGCAAGCTACATCACCGGCGAAGCCATCGTCATCGACGGCGGCAACTGCATCCAGGAATACAAGGGCCCGAGCGAGGGCTACTACTGACGAACCGTCGGGGGGATCGGGTATGGCGGGCGCGTGGCGAGAGCGGACGATCGTGATTTCCGGCGGATCGGGCGGCATGGGCCGCGCGATCGCGAAACGCTTCCTCGCCGAGGGCGCGACGATCTTCCTGTGCGACATCAATGCGCCGGCCCTCGCCGACTGCAGCCGCGAGCTGCGTAGTTGCGGGGAAACCGTGCAGACGATCGAGACCGACGTCACACGGGTCGATCAGTGCGAGCGCGCGATCGCCGCGGCAATGGCGGCGAGCGGGCGCCTCGATCTTCTCGTCAATGCGGCCGGCATCTGGACCGAAGGGCGATCCGACGCGGCTACCGAGGCCGAATGGGACCGCGTCATCGACGTCAATCTCAAGGGCACGTTCTTCATGTGCCGGTACGCCATTCCGCACCTGGAGAAGACCGGCGGCGGCATCATCAACATCAGCTCCGATGCCGGCGTCATCGGCAGCAAGGGCGCCGCGATCTATTGCGCGTCCAAGGGCGCGGTCAACCTGCTGACCAAGGCGCTCGCGCGCGAACTCGCCGAACACGGCATCCGCGTCAATGCCATCTGCCCCTGCGACGTGGAGACGCCGATGCTCGACTATCAGGCCAACACCTTCGGCGGCGGCGACCCCGCCGCCTACCGGCGCGCGCTGCTCTCGACCTACCCGCAGGGCGCCAGGGCGCGCTTCGCGACGCCGGAGGAGATCGCCGCCTTCGTCTTCTTCGTCGCGTCGCCGCAAGCGGCGCCGATCACGGGTGCCTGCCTCTCCATCGATTTCGGCACGACCGCCGGGCTGTAGCCGCGCTATTTGACGGGGACGAGCTCGTAGCGGAGCAGCCGCTTGGCGCGGTGCAGTTTGGCCCGCAGGTCGGCTTTGCTGCGGGCGCCCAGATGAATCAGGCCGTAGCGGTAGGTATAGCTGTCCTGCGCCAGCGCCGAGAGGCGATCACCCGTCTTGGCCACGAGGTAGGCATGCGCATCGGGGATCGCCGCCGCCAGACGCGCCACGTCCTGCCGCCCCGGGGCCCGCCTGACCACCCGGTCCTCGGCGACTCGAAGCACGCAGCTCGCGGCGATCTTGTGCCGCCCGGCGCGGCGCGTCAGCGACGGCGCCTGCCCCGTCGCCAGTTCGACCACATATTGATGCGAGAGCGTGCCGTCGACCTTCTGGAAGAGGTCGGAGAACTGCGGGCTGAAGCGCGGATTGATCTCGATGATCATCGGCCGACCGGAGCGGCGGTCGAAGAAGAACTCGACGTTGAACATGCCGTTGTCCAGTCCGATGCGCGACAGCGCACGTTCGGCGATAGCGGCCATCGCCGCCTGCGTCGCGCGCGGCAGGTCGGAGGGGTAGTCGAACCGCGTGAAGCTGACGCGATTGCGCAGGCGGATCGAATCGACGATGCCGATCACCGTGAGCCGGCCCCCCAGCATCATGCCGTCGAGCGTGCATTGGCGGCCACCCATCAACTCCTCGGCGATGAGCCAGTCGGCCCCGATCTGCGCCGCCCCGGCGGGTACCGCGGGCGACGCCATGTCCATCAGCTCGCGAAAGGCTGCCGTGTAGCGCGGCAGTTCGGCGCGCGCCGCCGCCAGCGCGCGCTCGAAGTCGGCGAAACTGCCGATGCGAAAGCCGAGATAGGACATCGACGATTTCACCGGCTTCAGCCAGAACGGAAACGCCAAATCGAGGTCGCCTGGCCCGTAGCTGCGGCCGGGATCGATGACCTGAAATCGCGGGACCGCCGCCGGCACCGACTCCTGCTGCAGCAGGCGGCTCCAGGCCTTGTGGCTGCAGAGAACCGCCGCGGCCAGGGACGGCCCCGGCAGCGCCAGCTTGTCGGCGATGGCGAGGGCCAGCAGGGTCGCCGGATAGTCGTCGAAGGCAACGATGCCGGCGGGTTTCTGGTTGAGCCGCCGAGCCTCGCGGACCGCCGCGGTCACGAATTCGCGCGGCTGGCAGAGTTCGGGATTGTCGGCCTGGGCGAAGTCGCCGATCGACTGGAAGCGAAAGCGCTCCGACCGCTCGATCCGACGGAGCCAATAGGCGTCGGGCGGCGTCAGGCCGACCGTCAGCACGAGCAGCGGCCGCGTGCCGCGCTTGGTGGACCGCCGCGCGGCCGGGCGTCTGCGCTCCCTCGGTTTTCCAGGCATACTCTAGAAGGGATCTTTATCCGAATCAGGACGTTGGAGCGTGACCTTCATGCTGAGAGGCGACCGCCAGCGAGGCGCAGATTTGCCTACCCAGGGACAGCCGCAGGCGCGTATAAGCAGGCACCGTGTCGGCCTTTCGGCGCGGGCAGATCGGGACGGTTGTTCGTATCAGGCGTTTCCGGCTTCGCCACCCCGCGCCGCCGGTACCTGAGGAAGAGTCGTAGCGCTGCTCTTTTTCAACGACGGCGGCGACCGGTTGACGCACGAATGATGGTTGATTTCCCGCCTCGACGCCACGGCATTCTTCGATCCGGCCCGGCCACCGCATGAAGACCCTCGACCGCTACATCCTGGCCAAGACCCTGGGGCCGCTCAGCGCCTGCGTCGCCATCGCCCTGATCGCCCTGCTGCTCGAGCGCATGGTCCAGCTCATGGACCTGGTCGTCGCCAAGGGCGGGCCCTTCTTCATCATCCTGAAGATGCTGGCCAACCTGATCCCCCACTATCTCGGCATCGCCATCCCGGCCGCCTTCTTCGTGGGCACCCTGCTGGCGATCTCGCGGCTGAGCGGCGACAGCGAACTCGACGCGATCCATGCGATGGGCGTCGGGCTGCGGCGCATGCTGATCCCGCTGATGGGCCTGGCCGTCGTGCTGTCGATCCTGAGCGCCATCATCATCGGCGTGCTGCAGCCCTACACGCGCTACGCCTACAAGGCGCTGGTCTACACCGTCCAGAACACGGCGTGGGACAGCGCGCTCGAGCGCGCCACCTTCTTCACCGGCCTCGGCGACATGGCCGTCATGGTCGACAACATTTCCGATGCCGGACACAAGCTCTACGGGATCTTTCTCTACCAGACCAAGCCGGACGGCAGCATCAACGTCATGGCGGCCGAGCAGGGCGAGCTTTACCGCTCCCGCACGACACAGTTCCGCCTGATCCTGCATCTCATCAACGGGACGTCGATCCAGAGCGACCCGAACGGCGAGCATCCGAATGTCGTCACGTGGGGCGAGTCGAGCATCCCCCTGGACCTCGCCAACGGCACCATCACCTATCGCGGGCGCGGGGCGACCCCATCGGAACTGACTCTGTTCGAGCTATGGCAGGTCCGCGATGACCCGCCCACCGGAGTGACCCGCGCCAAGGTCGATGCCGAGATCAACGACCGCGTGGTCCGCATCGTTTCGCTGATGTTCCTGCCGCTGCTCGCGATTCCGCTCGGCATCGTCTCGCGGCGGACGCGGCGCAGCGTCGGCCTCGTCACCGGCATCGTGCTGCTCATTGTCTACAACAACATCCTGCGGTTCGGGCAAAGCTGGGCGGAGACGGGCCGCCTGTCGCCCTTCGTGGCTCAGTGGCTGCCGTGCATTCTCTTTGCGCTCATGAGCGCCTGGGCGTTCCACACGACCAGCCTGCGGCCGGGCTACAATCCGGTCATCGCCGCCATGGACCGCGCGAGCGGCTTCGTCGACCTGCTGCGCCGACCGTTCGCCAAGAAGGGCGCCACGGCGTGATTTCCGTCGTGGGCCGCTACGCGTCGCGTTCGCTGGTGACGCATCTCATCGTGACTCTGCTGGGATGCGTTGCGTTGCTCGAGCTGCTCGACCTTCTCAACAACTCCGACGACATCATCGCCCGGCACGGCAACCACATTTCCGCCCTGGCCAAGTATGCCGGACTGCGTCTGCCTGATATCACGAGCTTCATTTTGCCGTTCGCCGTCCTGATCGCCGCGCAGCTGATGCTGGCGAAATTCGCCCGCGACAACGAGATCCTGGCGTTGAAGGCAAGCGGCCTGTCGTTCTACCGGCTGTTGTCGACCCTCGTCCCGGTCGCGCTCGCCATCGGCACCCTCCATTTTCTGCTGAGCGACCAGATCGTGCCGCGGACGACGCGGGCGTTGGAGAATTGGGACGCCAATGCAGCCGACATCATGGGCGCGACGACCAACGCCGCCTCCACGGCCAAATCGACGGGAACGCCGGTGGCGACGCCGTCCTCCCCATCCCAGCCCGGCGTCTGGGTCCGCGACGGCAATTCGTTCATCCACATCGGCGCCGTCCTGGCCGAGGGAACGGAGCTGCGCGACATGACGATCTACGAGCGCGGCAGCTCGTCGAATCTCGAACGGCGGATCATGGCCAAGCGCGCCGTCTATCTCGCCAAGCACTGGACGATGGCGGACGTCGAGGTGCTGGAGCTGGGCACCGACCAGAGCCGCAAGCCGGTGGAGCACGCCGAACTGCCGTGGCGGACGTCGCTGACACCCAATCATCTCGTCGACCTTGCCGCCGATCCCGCGACATTGTCGCTCGCGGAAGTCTACCGCTTCGCGGCGCGGCCCGACGTCGGCAGCCGGCCTGTCGACTTCTACCGGACCTGGATGCAGCGCAAGATCGCAGTGCCGTTGACGACACTGCTCATGGTCCTTCTGGCGGCGCCGGTGGCGCAGGGCCTGCAGCGGCACGGCGGAATCGGCATGGGGCTCGCCGTCGGCGTCGGGCTCGGTTTTCTCTATTTCATCGCCGACGGCCTGCTCCTCACCCTCGGCGAGACCGGCGCGATCCCTCCGGCGGTGGCGGCCTGGAGCCCGATGGTGCTGTTCGCGACGTTCGGGATCGGCGCCCTGATCCGCATCGAGGGCTACTGACGCCGCACCGCCACCGTAGTCCGCGAGTTAGTCCGACCCCTTATCCGGCGCCGATTCTGTCGCACCCCGCCAGCTTGCCTGAGGGGTTGACAATCCTTACAGTCGCCCCACCCTGGCAGCGTCGTGCGCGGTTTCGGAGAGCGCGATTGGCGGAATTCAGCGACTTCTGGAAGATCCAGACGCACAACCTCGAGCGCATGAGCATAGACGAGCTGCTGCGCGTCTACGTCACCTATCCCACGGTCCAGGTCTATATCGCGCTGGCGGCAATTGCCGTCGCGTCGGCCGCCGGCTCGGCGGTGCCGCTGTGGCGGCTCGGCCTCGCCGCGCTGCTCGCCGGGCTGTTCTATCCGCTGGCCTGGTATCTGCTCCATCGGTTCGTCCTGCACGGCCGCTTTCTCTACCGTTCGCGCTGGACGGCGGCCGCCTGGAAGCGAATCCACTTCGACCACCATCAGAACCCGAACGATCTGCGGGTCCTCTTCGGCGCGCTCTATACGACGCTGCCCACCGTCGCGCTGGTGACGATGCCGTTCGGCTGGCTCGTCGGCGGCGGCGGCGCCGCGGCGGCTGCCCTTGCTGCCGGCCTGCTGGCGACCTGCTTCTACGAATTCTGCCATTGCGTGCAGCATCTCGGCTACACGCCGAAGTCGGCCTTCCTGCGCCGCATCAAGCGGCTGCACCTGGCGCACCACTTCCATTGCGAGACCGGCAACTACGGCATCACGAACTACTTCTGGGACCGCCTGTTCGGCAGCTTCTACGCCAGCGTACAGGATGTCCCGCGCAGCCCCACCGTCTTCAACATCGGCTACACGGCGGCCGAGGCCGAGCGCTTTCCCTGGGTGCAGCGGCTGTCGAACGGCATCCGGTGCGACGGCAGCCCGCAGCCCTTCCGCATCGTCGGCCCGGAATCGATCGCGAACGACGGTTTCCGCTCCACCGGCACATGAGCGCACCCGCCGACGGGGCGCCGGCCGCGCAGGCGTCCGACCTGCGGATCGAGCCGGTGCGGACCCGCCGCCAGCTCGATCAGTTCATTCGCCTGCCGAGCCGCCTCTATCGCGGCCACAAGGGCTTCGTGGCGCCGCTCGTGCTGGAGCGCCGCGATGCGCTGCGCCACGAAAAGAATCCCTATTTCCGCCACGGCGAGGCGCAGTATTGGCTGGCCTGGCGCGGCGACCGGCCGGTCGGCCGCATCAGCGCCCAGGTCGACAGCCTCTATCTCGAGCGCCACGGCGCCGACGTCGGGCATTTCGGCTTCCTCGATGCCGAGGACGATGCCGCGGCCTTCCGCGGCCTCCTCGCCGCCGCCGAGGGGTGGCTCGCGGCGCGCGGCATGCGGCGGCTGCAGGGCCCCTACAACCTGTCGAGCAACGAAGAGTGCGGCCTGCTGATCGACGGATTCGAGTCGACGCCGATGATGATGATGGGCTTCTCGCCGCCCTATGTCGGCGAGCGGCTGGCGGCGCTCGGCCTGCACAAGGCCAAGGACCTCGTCGCCTACGACGTCGTCATCCCGCACGAGCCGCCGCGGCATCTCAAGCATGCGGCGAGCCGGCTGACCGGCAACGACCGGATCAGGATCCGGCCGCTCGACATGTCGCGCTACGAGGCCGAGCTGCAGACGGTCATCGACATCTTCAACGACGCGTGGTCGGAGAACTGGGGCTTCATACCCTTCACCGACGCCGAGATGCGGCACGCCGCGAGCAGCATGAAGCCGCTGATCCGTCCCGACCTCGTCTGGATCGGCGAGATCGACGGCCAGGCCGCCTGCATGGTCGTCTGCCTGCCCAATCTGTGCGAGGCGATCGACGGCCTCGAGGGCGAGATCCTGCCCTTCGGCTGGCTCAAGCTGCTCTGGCGCCTCAAGGTATCCGGGCTGAAGACCGGCCGCGTGCCGCTGATGGGTCTGCGCAAGCGCCACCACCGCTCCGCCGCCGGGACGATGCTGCTCCACGCCCTGCTCGAGCGCCTGCGCACGGGCATGCTCGGCGCCGGCCTCAAGCGCATCGAGATGTCCTGGATCCTCGAGGACAATCTTCCTATGCGCCGCGTCATCGAGGACGTCGGGGGGCGCGTCTACAAGACCTATCGGATCTACGAGAAGGCGATCGCTTGAGCGCAGCCGCCCGCCGGCTCACCGCCCTCGTGCTGGCGGGCAGCCGCGGCGCCGGCGACCCGGTGGCCCTGCAGACCCGCCGGGCCGGCAAGGCGCTGGCGCCGGTCGGCGGCATTCCGATGCTACTGCGCGTGATCCGGACGCTGCGGCAGGCGCCATCGATCGGCCGCGTCGCCGTCTGCCTCGATCCGGCCATGCTGGCCGGCGCCGATCGCGCCCTGGCGGACGAGATCGCTGCCGCCGAGATCCCCACGGTGCCCCCGGGCGCCACGCCCGGAGAAAGCGTGCAGCAGGCGCTGGGTCGGCTGGAGGGAGCGCTGCCGCTGCTGGTGGCGACGGCCGACCATCCCCTGCTGACGCCGGCAATGATTGAGCATTTCTTAACGGAGGCGCCGCCCGACGCCGACGTCGCCGTGGCCCTGGCAACGGCAGCGACCGTCTGCGCCGCCTATCCCGACGCGGTGCGCACCTTCTATCGCTTCCGCGGCCAGCGCTACAGCGGGTGCAATCTGTTTCTGTTGCAGACCGAAGCGGCCGGCAGGGCCGCCGCCTTCTGGGCCGAGATGGACCGCCACCGCAAGCGGCCCTGGCGCCTCGCCGCGGCGATCGGACCACTGACGCTGGGCCGCTTCCTCATGGGGCGACTGACGTTGGAGGCAGCGATGGCCCGGCTGTCGACGATCGCCGGCGCCCGCCTCGCCGCCGTGGACATGCCCTTCGCCGAGGCCGCGATCGACGTCGACAAACCGGCCGACCTCGCGCTCGCCGAGCGCATACTGGCGGCACGCCGCTAGTCTAAGGTCCCGGCCGCGGCGCCGGCCCCGTCGCCGAATCGGGGCTTGGCACCGGACAGAGCGCCTTGCTATAACCCGCGCCGCCGCGCACACTATCCGATCCTG
>JBKOWC010000067.1:0-1554 GCA_046724215.1 Pseudomonadota bacterium
TCGCCCGTCGCCGGGATCGACGAGGCGGGCCGCGGGCCGCTCGCCGGGCCGGTCTTCGCCGCCGCCGTCATCCTCGACGAGCGCAGCCTGCCGGCCGAGCTGGCGGAGCGCATCGACGATTCGAAGGTCGTGACGCCCGACGAGCGCGCCGAACTGTTCGCGCTGTTGCCGCTCTACTGCCTGATCGGCATCGGCGAGGCGAGCGTCGCCGAGATCGACCGCTTCAACATCCTGCGCGCCTCGCTGCTGGCGATGCGGCGCGCCGTCGAGCGCCTGCCGGTGGCGCCGGCGATCGCGCTCGTCGACGGCAACCGGCCGCCAGACCTCGCCTGCCCGGTCCGTGTCGTGGTCGGCGGCGACGCGATCAGCCTCTCCATCGCCGCCGCCTCGATCATCGCCAAGGTGACGCGCGACCGTCGCATGGCCGTGCTGGCGCGCGCGCACCCGGGCTATGGCTGGGAACACAATGCCGGCTACGGCACGCCCGAGCATCTTCAAGGGCTAGTACGTCTGGGCATCACGCCCCACCACCGGCGGTCGTTTCGACCGGTTTCCGAGCTCCTTCAGTTAAGCCTTTGATTCAAAGAAACTATTGACGACCGAATCGCGGTGACTCATTCTCCGCCCCCATGGGGCGCGGGAACGGTCAGGGGACGGGCGAAAACGCCGCCGACGAGATCATCGTCGGAGACTGTATTCCTATCCTCGACGGATTGCCGGCGGCGTCGGCCGACATGGTCTTCGCCGACCCGCCCTACAACCTGCAGCTCGAGAACGAGCTGCTGCGGCCCAACAACTCTGTGGTCGACGGCGTCGACGAGGCGTGGGACCGCTTCGACGGCTTCGCCGACTACGACCGCTTCACCGCGGCATGGCTGGCCGCGGCGCGCCGCGTGCTGAAGGACGATGGCACGCTCTGGGTGATCGGCAGCTACCACAACATCTACCGCGTCGGCGCGCGGCTGCAGGACCTCGGCTTCTGGATCCTCAACGACGTGGTCTGGCGCAAGACCAACCCGATGCCGAACTTCCGCGGCCGCCGCTTCACCAACGCGCACGAGACGCTGATCTGGTGCAGCAAGGACAAGGACGCGAAATACACCTTCAACTACGCCGCGATGAAGGCGCTCAACGACGAGCTGCAGATGCGCAGCGACTGGCTGCTGCCGATCTGCAGCGGCGGCGAGCGGCTCCGGGACGGCGACGGCCGCAAGGCGCATCCGACGCAGAAGCCGGAGGCGCTGCTGCATCGGATCATCCTGGCCTCGACGAAGCCCGGCGATGTCGTGCTCGATCCCTTCTTCGGCACGGGCACCACGGGCGCGGTCGCCAAGCGGCTCGGCCGCCGCTTCATCGGTATCGAGCGCGACGAGGACTACGCGGCGGCGGCCCGCGCGCGCATCGCCAAGGTGCGGCCGATGGAAGACCCGGACATCATCGCCCTGCCGTCGAAGCGCGACGAGCCGCGCATCCCCTTCGGCTGGCTGGTGGAGCGCGGGCTGCTCCATCCCGGCACGGTGCTGGAGAGTCCCGACGGCCGCTGGACCGCCAAGG
>JBKOWC010000331.1:0-5528 GCA_046724215.1 Pseudomonadota bacterium
GTAACCTCCTGCCCAGCCCAAGGGGGAATAGGCACGGCAGCGTCTTCCTTGGCTACCTCGACTTCGGCCAAGATCACGCCATCGAGGATGCCTTCGTAGACGTCGACATGCCACAAAAACCACGGTGAGGCACAAAGTAGCGGCACTTGCCAAGGACGTATTCGCCACAGTGTGACGCAAGAAGTTCTTCCGCGTCGGTCATCGGAATATCGTATTCAAACTCCGCGTTGGTGATGCCGCCATTCCTCGCCTTGATGGTGATCGTAGCTCGCTCGTCTTCCTCATAAATGCGAACGCGAACCTTGCGATCCGCGGTCGTCGCAATCAGGCCATCGCGGAGATGTTCCCGATGCGTGGCGACAGCGCGCCAAGCGTCGCCAACGACTAGAAACTTTCGTTCGATCTCAGTGGCCATTAGCGGCTGCTCCCAATCCGTGACGGTCGCGACGGATATCGACTGCGATTGGGCAATTATCAAGAACGTTCGCGCCACGAAGAGTCCGTCACGATCCAGCAGCAGACATGCATGGACTGGCCAATACGTAGGCTTTTCCACGATGGATTGGCGGCCTCGCTTTGGCGCATGCTCCGGGCAGAAGTCGGCAACAACCGCAGGGCCCGAACACCATCTCAAAAGGCCCTTCGGCCCGGCCCAGTTGGCCCCCGTCGCAGCAGCTTCTCGATCGTGATCGGCAGATCGCCCACCCTCTTGCCGGTTGCGTGATAGACGGCATTGGCGATGGCGGGCGCCACCGACACCGCCGTCAGCTCGCCGAGGCCCTTGGCGGTGGAACTTCGAGCCATACGACGCCCCTTTTTTGGCCAGCCATTCTGAGCTGGCAGGCCTTCAGAACTGTTTGCGACGACACGCGATGGAATGCCGTGCCCGGCTGCCCCGCCCCCGACGTCGGTGCCTAGAGCTCAATGATAGCCCACGTCGGCGCGCACCTTTCCGCGGAACACCCAATACGACCAGCTTGAATAGACCAGGATGATCGGCAGCAGGAACAGCGTGCCGACGAGGAGGAAGGCCTGCGTGCTCGGCGAGGAGGCCGCCTGGTCGAGCGTGTAGGTATGTGGAACGATCATCGGCCACAGGCTGATGGCAATGCCGGCATAGGACAGCACAAACAGGCCGATGGCGCCGATGAACGTGCCCGACTGTGAGGCGCCATTGAGCGCCCGCCACGTGGCCACGGCGACGAGAGCGGTCGCGATGGGCACGGGCGACAGGATGAGGATGTTCGGCCAGGAGAACCAGCGCCTGGAAACCGCATCGTTCATCAGCGGCGTCCAGATGCTGACCAGCAGGATGGCGATCAGCACGCCCGCCAGGCAGACGCGCCCATAGCGGCGCGCACGCTCCTGGATCTCGCCCTCGGTCTTGAGCACCAGCCAGCCGGCACCCAGCAGGGCATAGCCGAAGACCAGGGCAATTCCCGTGAGAACCGAGAACGGCGTGAGGAAGTCGAACGCGCCGCCGGCAAAGACGCGGCCCTCGACCTTGAAGCCCTGGATGAACGCCCCCAGCATGATCCCCTGGGCCAGGGTTGCAATCGTCGAGCCGTAGAAGAAGCCCTGATCCCAGAAGGTCCGGCGCTCGGCTTCGCGGAAGCGGAACTCGAAGGCGACGCCGCGAAACACCAGTGACAGCAGCATGACCAGGATCGGGAAATAGAGCGCGGGGATGATGATGGCGAAGGCGAGCGGAAAGGCCGCGAGAAGCGCGATGCCGCCCAGCACCAGCCAGGTCTCGTTGCCGTCCCAGATCGGCGCAATGGCGTTCATCACGATGTTGCGCGAGCTGGTATCCGGCATGAAGCCGTAGAGCATGCCCACGCCCAGGTCGAAGCCGTCGAGCAGGACATAGAGGAAGATTCCCGCGCCCAGGATCACGGTCCAGACGGGGACGAAATCCAGCGGGGTCATGGCGACTTTCCTTCCTGCAGGAGTTCGACATTGACCGGAGCGCTCGGCCGCCCGCTCTCGATCGTCGCCCCGGCATCGGGGGCGGCGGGTCCCTTGCGCACCAGCCGGGCCGCGATGAAGACCGCGGACGGGAAGATGATCAGATAGACCACCATGTAGGCCAGCAACGAGGCCAGCACGTCGCCGCCCTTGAGCGAGGGCGCCACCGAATCGGCGGTGCGCAGCAGGCCATAGACGGTCCAGGGCTGGCGGCCGACCTCCGTCGTCGTCCAGCCGGCCAGCACGGCCACGAAACCCAGCGGGCCCATCACCATGCAGAGGCCGAGGAACCAGGGACTGTCGAAGAGACGGCGGCGATAGCGTAACCACCAGCTCACCGCCACCGTTGCCAGCATCAGGAATCCAATGCCGACCATGATGCGGAAGGCGAAGAAGGGAATCGCCACCGGCGGCCGGTCTTCCGGCTTGAACTCTTTCAGGCCCTTGATCTCGCCATCGAGACTGTGGGTCAGGATAAGGCTGCCGAGATAGGGCACCTCGATCGCGTAGCGATTGGTCTCGTTGGCGGGGTCGGGAATGGCGAACAGGGCGAGCGGGAAGGACCGCTCGGTCTCCCAACGCGCCTCGATGGCCGCAAGCTTGGCCGGCTGATGCTCGGCCGTGTTGAGGCCGTGCTGGTCGCCCAGGAATATCTGCAAGGGAACCAGGAAGGTGAGCAGCCAGAGGGTCATCGACAGCATCACGCGGCCTTCCTCGATGGATCGTCCCTTGCGCAACAGCCAGGCGGCGATCGCCAGCACGACGAAGCCCGTGGTGACGAAGAAGCCCGTGACGGTATGTGCCAGGCGATAGGGGAAGGACGGGCTGAAGACCACGTCGAACCAGTTCTTGGGGAAGAAGCGTCCGTCGATGACTTCGTAGCCTGCCGGTGTCTGCATCCAGCTGTTGGCGGCCAGGATCCAGAACGAGGAGAACAGCGTGCCGCTGGCCACCATCAGGGCCGCCACGAAATGCGCCCACGGCGGCACCAGCTTTCGGCCGAACAGCAGCACGCCCAGGAACGCCGCCTCGAGGAAGAAAGCGGTGAGGCCCTCATAGGCGAACAACGGGCCGAGGACATTGCCGGCGGCGTCGGCATAGCGGCTCCAGTTGGTGCCGATCTGGAAGGGCATGACCACGCCCGTCACCACGCCGACGCCGAAAGCCACCGAGAAGATTCGGATCCAGAAGGTCGAGAGGCGCAGGTAGACGCCGCGGCCGGTCACGAGGTGCAGGCCCTCCAGGAGCGCGATGTAGGCGGCCATGCCGATCGTGAAGGCGGGCATGAGGATGTGCCAACCGATCACCCAGGCGAACTGCAGGCGCGACAGCAGCACCGGATCGAGATCCATAAGAGCCTCCGCTAGCGTTCGAGATAGGCCGCAGTCGCCATGGCGCCCGCCGTGCACTCGCAACAACCGCAACGAAGTTCGCGTCGTCTCATGTCGCCCCCAGCAACGAGACGGACAAACGCTCCGCACCCCTACGCTTGAAGTCTAAACCCGTACTGGCCCCAAGCCCAGTCGTCGCATTTTGATCCTTGCGGCTGGCTTAACGCCTAGCCCAAGACGCCACCTCGCCTGGAA
This sequence comes from Pseudomonadota bacterium, assembly GCA_046724215.1. Classification (GTDB taxonomy): domain Bacteria; phylum Pseudomonadota; class Alphaproteobacteria; order Dongiales; family Dongiaceae; genus JBKOWC01. The sequence goes on from JBKOWC010000331.1 coordinate 3,555, forward strand.
GCCGTCGGTCATGGCTTCGGCCGCCGCGTCGCTTGCCCAGGTCCGCGGGGCACCAGCGAGCCGACGTATTCGGCAGCTTGGCAATTGTGCGGCTGGGGCAAATAGCAGTCATCCGCAGAGGCGTGCGAAGATCGAGATCGCAGGCTCGCGACCTTGCGATTGGTCGAGCGTGAATTTCGTAAGCCCGCTGGCCAGGCTCGTCCGAGCGGCGACTACCGCGATCAATCGCGCATGGGGCCGCACTCGGGAGGGCAGCCCCTGATTGGACACTGGACAGGACGAGTCGATGCCCGACCAATAAACGGCTCGTCGAACCCATCATTCGACGATGCGGGGCTTCTGGGACGGCGCTATCCCCACCGTCGACTTGCCCGCCAAGCCTGCCAGGCAATGTAGACCCCGTCGTTCGTCGAGTGCCTGCACTTCCAACAAGGGGGACATGCTTATGTACAGGAAGGCACTTCTGGCTGCTGCAGCCATCCTGGTCCTGCCTGCGGCGGCCCAGGCGCAAACCCTGTTCGGTCCGCCGGGACCGGCCTATCCAGGCGTCTATATCGGTGTCGAAGGCGGCCTCAACTGGATCTTGAATAGTGGCACTTACAACATGGACACCGGCTGGGCCGTCGGCGGCAAGATCGGTTACGATTTCGTCGGCCCGCGCGTGGAGGTGGAAGGGCTCTACCGTCAGAACACGGGCACCGGTCAGGTCTTTTTCCAGGGCGGCTCTGCCAACGTCTACGGCCGTATCGGGCAGGTCTCGGTGATGGCCAACCTGCTTTATGACTTCTTCCCGAGCTCGGACTTCACGCCTTATGTCGGTGGAGGTTTGGGTGTCGCCTTCGTCGATTCGACCATCCAGGGCTGCAACCTCTGCAGCACGCAGTTCGCCTTTCAGGGCATCGCGGGTGTGGCCTGGAACGCCTCGCAGGCGCTGCGCATCGGCCTGGAGGGCCGCTACTTCGGCACGACCACTTCGAACCTCGCCTATAGCAACAACAACATCATGGCGCTGCTCAGTCTGAGCTACAAGTTCGGCCAGCCCGAGGCGCCGCCACCGCCGCCGCTGCCGCCGGCCGTCGCTCCGCCGTCGTTCATGGTGTTCTTCGACTGGGACCGCTCGAACCTGTCGCAGCAGGCCCTGGTCACGATCAAGCAGGCGGCCGACGCGTTCAAGTCCAAGGGCAGCGCCCGCATCACGGCGACCGGCCATACCGACACGTCGGGCCCGGAGGCCTACAACATGGCGCTGTCGCTGCGTCGTGCCAACGCGGTCAAGGACGCGCTGGTGCGTGACGGCGTGCCGGCCCCGGCGATCACGGTCATCGGCAGGGGCGAGTCCCAGTTGCTGGTTCCGACCGGCGACGGCGTGCGCGAGCCGCAGAACCGCCGCGTCGAAATCGTCGTCCAATAGGCCAACGGCCTCAGGCTCATAAGGCGACGGCGAAATGGCACCGGAGCCGAAGCCGCGCAAAGGCTCTAATCCCGTTGAACGGTTCGCCCGCGCGCTTCTGTCATTTGCCCTCGTCATCGCGCTGTCCGATTGCACAGACACGCCAGCGCAACCATACAACGAACCGCTTGCCGAGCGTTGCGCCGAGCTGTTGGCGATCTTCGACAAGTACGGCGTGCAGCACAGCCAGGGTTCAGGAGGCCCGGACATAATCTATGTCGGCGCCGGCATCGATTGCCGTAACGGCCGTTACGTCCAAGGCATCCAGGCGATGGAAGATCTCTTACAGCGCAACAAGATCCCCTATCCGCCGGCGTGATCGCCGCGTTGTCTTTCGCCTCTCCAGGGCCGCTCTTGGCCCCGGGCAGACGTTTCTCCCGGGCGCAGAAGAGTTTCCGGTCTTAAGGGTAAAGCTGTCGTTTTGCTGGATCGGTCTGTTGGTCTTGGCCTGACCCGATGCGAAGCGATGGACGTGAGGAGCTGCTCGGACTTCGCGGTGGGGCGGGCAACACCGTACCGACCCC
>JBKOWC010000334.1:0-4302 GCA_046724215.1 Pseudomonadota bacterium
GGCCCCGGTCGCGCAGGCGCGCGAACAGCGCCGGCAGATCGGCGGTGGCGACCATCGTCCCGCGCGCATGGGCGATGAAGCGATCGTTCACGTCGCGGGCGAACGAGGCGACGTCGTCGCGCCCGAGAATGCCCGCCCACATGGTCGCGATCTCATGGTTGGTCCCGGCCGCCAGCGGCGAGGTCGGATCGATCTCGCCGGAGACGGCGTCGTACCCGCCGGTCGCGAGCAGCCGATGCGCGAGCGCGGCGTCGGCACCGGTCATCTCCCGCACGATCGCCTCGTAGGCCGGCAGCCAAGTAGCGCGGAAATCGATGAGCGTGCCGTCCTTGTCGAACAGGACCGCGCGAATCTCCGCCGTCATTGCCGCAAGCCGGACCGCCGGCGCCGCCCCGTCTTGCGTCGCTTCCCCCTCATTGCCTGGACGTGACCTGCCGGCGCTCGCACCAGCCGCGGATGATGCGGTCGGCGATCATGGCGACCAGCGAGATCGCGAGGCCGGCGATAAGGCCGAGCCCGGCATCGGCCTTGCCCAGCGCCTTGTAGACCTGCTGGCCGAGCTCCGTCGTTCCGACCATGGCGGCGATCACCAGCATCGAGAGCCCGGCCATGATGGTCTGGTTCAGTCCGAGCATCACCACCGGCATCGCCATGGGCAGCTTCACCTGCCAGAGCAGTTGCGCCGGCGTGCAGCCGATCTGGCGGGCGGCCTCGACGACGTCCGGGCGGACATTGCGGATGCCGTGCTCGACGTAGCGGATGGGCGGCACGATCGCGTAGAGCATGATGGCGACCAGGGCGGTCAGCTCGCCGGTCTTGAAGAACCACAGGCACGGGATGAGGAATACGAACTGCGGCATGGTCTGCAGCGTGTCGTTGATCGGCCTCAGGATGGCCGACACGCGATCGCTGTGCGCCGCCCACATCCCAAGCAAGCCGCCGATCACCAGGCAGAGAAACACGGCGAGACCGCAGAGATAGGTCGAGCCCATGAATTGCAGCCAGATCCCCGTCACCAGCATGAAGGCCATGCCGCCGAGCGCGAAGGCGGCGATCCGCCAGCCGGCGACGCGCCAGGCGAGCGTTACGACCAGCGCCATGAATGCGGGCCAGGGGAAGCCGGAAAAGCCGTAGTAGAAGAAGGTCCCGGCGACGACGAAGGCGAAGGCCGGCCGCCACCCGAACCGCAGCCCCAGCGCCGCCGCAACGACGGCCAAGCCTATGACATACCCGGCGATCACCGTGGGCGTCAGAGCGAAACCCCAGGAAAAGGGTGTCACGGCGCCGACCATGCCGATGCGCAACGGCAGCATGAAGAAATAGAGGATCGCGTTCTTGAACGCTTCGATGGCGTTCGCATAGGTGCCCACGAGACCGAGCAGCGCCTTGTTCAGCGCCTGTATCTGGGGGAGCCACAGGCTGCTTTCGGGCAACGGGATGCCGCCCTCGGGCGCGATCAGGCGCAGCAGGGCGCCGAAGACGAGAATCGCCGCCAGGACCGCCAACAGGGTCCGGCCCTGCGGCCAGTGGGTCTTGCCGCCGCCGGCGCGGACGGCGCGGTTGCGCGCGAATCCGAGGGTGATGCGGTCGATCACCATGGCCATCAGCGCGATGACGGCGCCCGACAACATGCTCTGTCCGAACTCGGCCTTGCGCATCGAGGCCAAGACTTCCCAACCGATGTCGTTGAAGCCGCCGATGATGGCGGCGATGATGACGATGCTGAGCACTGCCATCGTCGTCTGGTTGACGCCGACCAGTATCTGCGGCATCGCGGCCGGAACCTCGACATGCCAGAAGCGCTGGCGGTGCGTGCAGCCGCTCATGGTGCCGGCCTCGGTGATCGCCGAGGGAACCTGCTGCAACCCGAGCAGCGTGTTGCGCACCATCGGCGGGATGGCGTAGACGGCGCTGGCGATGAGGCCGACCACCGGCCCGAAGCCGAACAGCAGGAGCAACGGGATCAGATAGGCGAACGCCGGCATCGTCTGCATGAGGTCGAGCGCCACCTCGATCCCGCCGCGCGCCCGCGGCAGGCGGAAGCTGAGCGTGCCGAGGCCGAAGCCGATGACGACCGAGAGCGGCACGGCGAGCAGCACGAGCGCCATCGTGTTCATGCTCTGGGGCCAATAGCCCACGACCACGAAATAGCCGAGCGATGCGACCGTGAACAAAGCCAGGCGCCAGCCGTTGGCGCTCAGCGCAAGCGTGCCGACGAGCAGAATGGTGGCGGGCCATGGCAGCCACTCGAGGGCCGCCCGTATGGCGCGCATTGGTCCGTCCAACGCCCAGGAGATGCCACGGAAGACAGGCCGAAACACACCGACGAACCAGTCGGCCACCATATTGATCCCGTCCGCCAGCGGCAGGATCCAGCCGCTCGGGTAGACGGCAATCCAGGGGAGCACCGTCCGCACGGCCAGACAGGCCGCGACGAACGCGAACACAGCCAGCCAGATGATGAGCCCCGTATCGATCCGCGGGCTGGCGCGCAGCTCGACGCTGAGGTTCGAGGCGGTCACCGGCCCTTCCGGCGCTGGCGATCGCGCGACAAGACCTCGAAGATGGCGGCGGCCGGGATGGTGCCGATCGCGCGGCCGTCCTCGCCGTCGACGGCAAAGGATTCGGCTCCCTCGGCAAGGCGCGGAAGCAGCTCTTCCAGTTTCGTAGCGGCGGCTACGTGCGGCGCGTTGTTGCCCGACGCGCCCGCCGCCGCCTTCTCGCCCGCGAGGTCGCCCGCCGAGATGATGCGCATCAGCGGCACGTCCTCGGTGAACTCTGCGACATAGTCGTCGGCCGGATTGAGCACGATGTCGGCGGGACTGCCGATCTGGATGACCTCGCCCTCGCGCATGATGGCGATCCGCTCGGCCAGGCGAAAGGCCTCCAGGATGTCATGGGTGATGAAGACGATCGTCTTGTGCAGCAGGCGCTGCAGCCGCAGGAACTCGTCCTGCATCTGCCGCCGGATGAGCGGATCGAGCGCCGAGAACGGCTCGTCGAGGAACCAGAGCTCCGGCCCCACGGCGAGCGACCGGGCGATGCCGACGCGCTGCTGCTGGCCGCCCGAGAGCTGATGCGGGAAGGAAAGCTCGCGGCCGCTGAGGCCCACAAGCTCGATCATCTCGCGAGCCCGGACCTGCCGCTCGGCCGGCGCCTGTCCCTGAATGCGCAACGGGAAGGCCACGTTGTCGAGCACGGTCAGGTGCGGGAGCAGCCCGAAATTCTGAAACACCATGCCCATGGCGCGCCGGCGCAGCTGGATCAGCTGGCGCGGGTTGGCCTGGAGCAGGTCGTCGCCATCGAGGAGAACGCTGCCCCGCGTCGGCTCGACGAGACGCGAAAGACAGCGCACCAGGGTCGATTTGCCGGAACCGGAGAGTCCCATGATGACGAAGATCTCGCCGACATAGACGTCGAAGCTCGCATCGATCACGGCGGCGAGATGCTTGGTCTGCTGCAGCTGTCGCTTGATCTCGGCGTGGCTTCCCGCGGGCAGTCCCTCCTTCTGCGCATAGGCCGCGGCATGGGGACCGTAGATCTTCCAGAGATTGCGGCAGGAGAGTTTGACGGGACGTGCCCCGTTGGTCGCTTCCATGCGAGCCTGCTCCAGATCGCCGTCGCGTTAGGTCGCGGTTCCGAACGGGGCGGGCAGCATCGCGCGGCGATCGACCCGCCGCGCGATGCCCTGCCCCCGATCCAAACCTACGACTGGGCGGCCTTGATCCAAGGCTGCCAGACCTCCTCATGCTGGTCGATCCATTCCTTCGTGACCTTGTCGAGGTCCTCGCCGTTCTTGTCGACGCGCAGCATCATCTTCTGCTGGTCGGCCGCGTTCACTTCGAAATGCTTCAGGAACTCGTACGCCGCCGGCCAGTCCTTCTCGAAGCCGGTGCGGACGATCTTGTCGACATCCGGTGGCGTGATGCAGTGGGCGTTATCCTGCGACTTGCAGGGCGGCATCTTGACCCAACCGACATCCGCCTCGGCCAGCGCATAGTGCGGCGCCCAGAACATCATGATGAGCGGCTTCTTCGCGGCGACCGCGGACTCGAGCTCGGCGACGAGCGCGCCTTCCGAACCGGCCGGGACCGAGCCCAGCGGCAGATCGTTGTCCTGGATGATCTGCGCCGCGCGCGAACCCCAGTCGGCCGGATAGTCGAGCAGGCGGCCCTTGGGGAAGGTATCGGGCGTCGCCAGCGCCTGCACGCATTCCGGCTTCGTCAGCGCCGTCCAGTCCGGCAGGCCGGGGCAGGTCTGCTCCATGTATTTCGGATAGATCCAGCCTTCCTTGGTCTCCAG
>JBKOWC010000119.1:0-19807 GCA_046724215.1 Pseudomonadota bacterium
GAGCTTCAGCCGCTTCGCCTCGATGGCTTCGAACAGCAGGTAGAGCGTCATCATCTTCGTGAGCGACGCCGGATAGTTCACGCCTTGCGCGTTCATGTCATAGAGAACGGCGCCGGTGTCGGCATCCACGATGATGGCGGCGGGACTGGCATCGGCGCGACTGGCGATGGCGACGGCAAGCGCAAAGATCAGAAAAAAGACACCGCACAGACCGGCCCGCACGCGGCCGCTGCTTGCTTGCTCGACGCCACCAAACATTCTATCGGTCCCCTAGATCCCCGGCACGACGCCGCGCTGTTTTAAGGGTCAGGCCTCAAAATAGCCTGATTCTCATTCACAATAGCACCATAATCTTTAAGATCGCATTAACGTCAAGCGTTAGTTAACTACATTTCGATGGAAATCTTTATGTCGAGAACGGGGAGCGAACTCGCCAGGCCATGAGACGCAGCGTACCATGGCGGGGGCTGGCCCGCCGCCTGTCGATGACGGGCGTCATCGCTCTGTTAGCGGCCTGCAGCTACCATGGCGGCATCGACAATCCGGCGATCCGCAAGGTCGCCTGGTTCAGCTATCTGGACGGAACGGACATCCGCGACACCTGCAGCGAAGGGTCGCTGGGGCGTTACCGGCTGGTCTACAACGGGCGCTATGAGGAACAGCTGCGCAGCTACGAGATCACGGCCGATGGCGCCGGCGGGGCCTATCTCGTCGCGCGCGCCAAGGGTCAGGACAATGCGTTTCAGATCACGCAGCTCACGCTCGACGGCGTGCTGGCGCCCTGGCGCTGGCAGCGCGCCGAGGCGCATCTTTCGGCGGAGGAATACCGGCAGTTTCTCGATCTGCTGGAGCAGAGCGGCATGTTCGCCGGCGCGCCGTCCGGCGAACGGCTGTTCTCCGGCGATTTCTACTGGGTGGCCAGCGGCTGCCGGAACGGCAAGTTCTATTGCAATGCCTGGCTCTTTTCGGCGGACCATTTCACGCGCGTACGCTTCGCCGATTTTCTGTACAAGCACGATCAGACCGGGCTCGCGGTCAACCCGCCGCGCGCGATTGCGCCGGCCGAATATCTGGGCCCCATGGGCCGGCAGGAAGACCAGTCGCACATTCGCTTCTGGCTGCAGGTGGACAAGGACGGACTCAGCGGCGTGCCGAATGCGTTCTGATCGGCCTGCGACCGCGTCGCGCGCTGCGAAAGATCGCGTTAAGGGACTTTGCGCATACTCGGTCGATCCCATATCATGTTCGCTGAGCAGTTGAGTCGCGTGTCTGTGCGGAGAGCGGGTCGCTGAACGATGAGCGACAACGACAGGATCGGCCGGGACGATCAGCGGACCGGTGTCGTCGTCAAGAGCAAGCCGAAGACGAAGAAGCCCTCGATGTACAAGGTGCTTCTGCTGAACGACGACTACACGCCGATGGAGTTCGTCGTGCACGTCCTGGAGCGGTTCTTCGCTAAGAGCCGCGAGGAGGCGACGCGCATCATGCTGCATGTGCATCGGCGTGGCGTCGGCATCTGCGGCGTCTTCACCTACGAGGTCGCCGAGACGAAGGTGGCGCAGGTGATCGATTTTGCCCGCCGCCACGAACACCCTTTGCAGTGCACGTTGGAGAAGGAGTAAGCGGTCGATGCTATCGCCCCGATTGGAACAAACTCTGCATCGCGCCCTCGCCGTCGCCAACGAGCGTCGCCACGAATATGCGACGCTCGAGCATCTGCTGCTGGCCCTGACCGAAGACCAGGATGCCGTGGCCGTCTTCCGTGCCTGCAGCCTCGATCTCGATCGCCTGCGCCGCGATCTCGGCGAATACATCGACAACCAGCTTTCCAATCTCGTCGGCAGCGCCGCCAGCGACGCCAAGCCGACCGCCGGTTTCCAGCGGGTGCTGCAGCGCGCCGCGATCCATGTGCAGTCCTCCGGCCGCGAGGAGGTGACCGGCGCCAACGTGCTCGTGGCGCTGTTCTCCGAGCGCGAGAGCCATGCCGTGTTCTTCCTGCAGGAGCAGGACATGTCGCGCCTCGACGCGGTCAACTACATCAGCCACGGCATCGCCAAGGCGCGCGGCCGCGCCGAGCCGCGCCGTGTGAGCGGCGCCGACGCCGACGCCCAGGCCGACAAGGTGGTGAAGACCGGCACCGAGGCGCTCGATGCCTATTGCGTCAACCTCAACAAGAAGGCGTCGAGCGGCAAGATCGATCCGCTGATCGGTCGCGAGAACGAGGTCGAGCGCACCATCCAGATCCTCTGCCGGCGGACCAAGAACAACCCGCTCTATGTCGGCGATCCCGGCGTGGGCAAGACGGCGATCGCCGAGGGCCTGGCGCGCCGCATCGTCCACGGCGAGGTGCCGGAAGTGCTGAAGGAGTGCACGATCTATGCGCTCGATATGGGCTCGCTGCTCGCCGGCACACGCTACCGCGGCGATTTCGAGGAGCGGCTGAAGGCCGTGCTCGGTGAACTGGAGCAGCAGGAAGGCGCCATCCTTTTCATCGACGAAATCCACACGGTCATCGGGGCCGGCGCCACCAGCGGGGGCGCCATGGACGCCTCCAATCTCCTGAAGCCGGCGCTGCAGAGCGGAACGATCCGCTGCATCGGCTCCACCACCTACAAGGAGTATCGCAGCTACTTCGAGAAGGACCGCGCGCTCGTCCGCCGCTTCCAGAAGATCGACGTCAACGAGCCGTCGATCGAGGACTCGGTCAAGATCATGCGCGGCCTCAAGCCCTACTACGAGCAGCACCACAAGGTGCGCTACACGGCGGAGGCAATTCGCGCCGCCGTCGAGCTGGCGTCACGCTACATCAATGACCGCAAGCTGCCGGACAAGGCGATCGACGTGATCGACGAGGTCGGCGCCGCGCAGATGCTGGTGCCCGAGAACAAGCGCAAGAAGACGATCACGGTGAAGGACATCGAGGCGATCGTCGCAAAGATCGCGCGCATCCCGCCGAAGAGCGTGTCGAGCGACGACAAGCAGACGCTGCAGAACCTGGAGCGCGACCTCAAGACCATGGTGTTCGGCCAGGACAAGGCCATCGATGCCCTGTCGAGCGCCATCAAGCTCGCCCGCGCCGGTCTGCGCGAACCGGAGAAGCCGATCGGCTGCTACCTGTTCTCAGGCCCGACCGGCGTCGGCAAGACCGAGGTGGCGCGCCAGCTCGCGCGCAGCCTCGCCATCGAGCTGATCCGCTTCGACATGTCCGAGTACATGGAGCGGCATACCGTCTCGCGCCTGATCGGCGCGCCCCCCGGCTATGTCGGGTTCGACCAGGGCGGCCTCTTGACCGACGCCATCGACCAGCACCCGCACGCCGTGCTGCTGCTCGACGAGATCGAGAAGGCGCATCCCGACCTGTTCAACATCCTGTTGCAGGTGATGGACCACGGCAAGCTCACCGACCACAACGGCAAGCAGATCGATTTCCGCAACGTCATCCTGATCATGACGACCAACGCCGGTGCGGCCGAGATGGCGAAGACGGCGATCGGCTTCGGCCGCGAGATCCGCGTCGGCGAGGACACGGAGGCGATCAACCGCATGTTCACGCCGGAGTTCCGCAACCGCCTCGACGCCGTCATCACCTTCGCCAACCTGCCGCCGGAGATCGTCTCCCGCGTCGTCGACAAGTTCGTCATGCAGCTGGAGGCACAGCTGGCCGACCGCCAGGTGACGATCGAGCTCAGCGACGCCGCCCGCGAGTGGCTCGCCCGGAAGGGCTTCGATCCGCTCTACGGCGCCCGCCCGCTCGCGCGCGTCATCCAGGAGCACGTCAAGAAGCCGCTCGCCGAGGAGCTGTTGTTCGGCAAACTCGAGAAGGGCGGCACCGTGCGGGTCGACATGAAGGACGACAAGCTCGTCTTCAGCTACCCCGATCCGCAGCTGCCGCCACCCGGCGAGCCCAAGCTGCCGGTGCTCGTGGAGACCTGACGGCGTTGAGTCCGGAGCGGCCCTGCGCGGCCGCTCTCGGGCTCAAGCCGCGATCTCGCGTGCCGTCCCGTCAACCGCGCCGACGTCGTGCCGCGGGAGCAGGATGCTAAAGGTCGTGCCGCTCCCCACCGTGCTCTCGACGGCGATCGTGCCCTGATGCTGCTCCACGACCTGCTTGACCATCGGCAGGCCGAGGCCGACGCCGAAGCTCTTGGTCGTGAACAGCGGCTCGAAGATGCGCGCCTGCAGCTCGGCGGCGATGCCCGGCCCGTTGTCGATCACCGAGAGCCGCACGCCTTCGCTCGTGGCCTCGGTGCGCACGATGATGCGGCGGCCCTGCTGCGCTGTCGGTTCCCAGGCGGAATCCATCATCGCCTGGGCGGCGTTGTCGATCAGGTTCACCATGACCTGGCGAAACTTCTGGCGGTCGATGGCGATCTCTTCATTGGCCTGCAGATCGCGTGCGAGCTGCACTTCATTCGGCAGGGCTTGCTCGTCGAGGATTTCTGCGAGCCAGGTGGCGATGGCCGTCGTCTCGCGGACGATCTCCTTCTTGCGGGCGAAATCGAGCAGGTCGCCGATGATGTTGGCGCAGCGATCCGCATTGCGGTCGATGCGGTCGAGCGCGCGCTCGATGCCCAACCCCTTGTCCATGGTCTGCAGGCGGACCAGCTCCATCGACGTGCGGATCGAGGCCAGCGGATTGCGCAGCTCGTGGCTCACCGTGGCCGCGATCTGGCCGATGGTTGCCAGCCGCTCGGTGGTCGAGAGCTTGTCCATGGCGGCCTGCAGGTGCTTGTTCGTTTCGCGCAGCTCGAGCTCGATCTTGCGGCGCTCGACCAGTTCACGCTCGAGCTGATTGGTGAAGCGCCGGTCGACGAGTGCCGCGGCGATGCCCAGGCCGAAGATGACGACGCTGGCGGCGGCGATCGCAAACGCGAGGCCGTAAGGCGAGATCGACGACGTGCTCACCATCGCCCCATCCGTCAACGGCGTGTAGATGGTGGCCGCCATGCCGGTATAGTGCATGCCGCCGATGGCGGCGCCCATGACGAAGGCGGCGGCGACTTTGTGCCAGGCGGCCTCGAGGTTGAACGCCAGCCAGAGTGCCGCCGTGGCTGCCACCACGGCGATCACGATCGACACCGCGAACAGCAGCGGATCGTAGCTGATGGTGGCGTCCATGCGCATCGCCGCCATGCCCATGTAGTGCATGGTCGCGACGCCGAGGCCGGCAAAGAAGCCGGCGACCAGCAGGCTCGTCCAGCTCGCCTGCCAGCGGCCGACGACGTAGAGGGCCGTGCCGGCGACCACAATCGCCGCCACCAAGGATGTGACGGTGAGGCCGACATGGTAGTCGATCGGCATGCCCAGGCTGAAGGCCAGCATCGCTACGAAATGCATGGACCAGATGCCGCCGCCGAGCGTCACGGCTGCGGCGCCGAGCCAGAACAACCGGCCCCGGCGGTCGGCTGTCTTGAGGCGCCCTGCAATGGTGAGCGCGGAGTATGACGCGAGGACCGCGATCGTCAGGGACAGCCCGACGAGCAGCGGATCATGCGTGCCGTGTAAACCCATGTCGTGATTCATGCCAGACCTGCCAACGTGCCGCGCTTTCGTTGGCGTGAAATAGCCATAGAATCTTTGAAAAACCCTTACGAACTATATGCTTAATTTAGCGGGATTTGCCGATCATTTGGGCAGGCGCGCCGCCCAGCGCCGCTATCGGTCGCTTGGCCGGTCGGTGTGCCCGAGCGGCCGGCCGGGTGCGACGCAATCGCGCACCCGCTGCTTCAGTTCCTTGATGTCGGGGAAGCGGCCTTCGGTCTTGCGCGACCATACGGTGGCGCCGTCGACGCGCACTTCGAAGACGCCGCCGGTGCCGGGCCGGAGCGCGACCTCGCCGATCTCCTGCTCGAAGGTGGTCAGCAGTTCCTGCGCCATCCAGGCGGCGCGCAGCAGCCAGCGGCATTGCGTGCAGTATTCGATCTCGACGCGCGGGCGGTCTGGCATGGCGCATCCTGATGTCGATGCGCGCCACCGATATCATAGCGGAGCCGGGCCGTCTCGCGCCGGAAGCGTGGCGCATCGCTGCGGTGCGGGCTCAGAGGGGCGCGGCGGCGAATTCGCTGGTCGCAGCGGGGAATGAATCGGGACTGCTGAGCAGTCCGGACGCCCGTCGCCAGAGCGCGAGCAGCAGCAACAGTGGCGCGATCGGAGTCAGGAGCACGCCGGTCGCTTCCGCCAGGATCCAGCCGGCCGCCGGCGCCAGCCACGCGAACACGAGCACGCTGAATTCAAACAGAGAGGCCCGCCCGCCGGTCCGCTGGTGCTCGCCCGCCAGCCAGGCGAGCGGAATGGCGAGCAGGGCAAGGTCGTAGCCGCAGGCATAGGGCGTGGCGAGCGGCATCGCCGCCGCCAGGATCGCGCTGCGCAGCCAGAACGGCAGCGGACGTCGCCAGGCCTGGACGACGCAGGCCAGCATGGTGACCGTCACCGCGCCCTGCAGGACACCGGCTACTGTCACGGACAGGCCAGCCATGCGTGCGGCAGCGAAAATCGTTGCCATCAACGTGTACTTCAATTCGCCGCTGGCCAGCGCGGCGCTCATCCAGGAGGAGGCTTGGAAGAAGGCCGGCCAGATGCTCATGCCGAAGGCCAGCGTGCTCGTGGCCGCCAGCGTCACCACCGTCGCGGCCATGGCCGCCAGGGCACGGTAGTGGCCGGCGACCAGGAGGGCGGGGCCGACAAGCAGCGCCAGTTGCGGTTTGCAGGCCAGCAGGCCCAGGCAGCAGCCGGCCAAGAGGGCACGCCGCTCGAGCAGCAGCAGCAGGCCGGCGCCCAGCAACAGCGTGAGCAGAACGGCGTTCTGGCCGATGCCGAGGCAGAGAGAGACGCCCGTGAAGAGCGGCAGCAGCCAGGGCGTCAGCGGATGCGGCGCCAGCCGCCGCAGCAGGAGCGCAAGGCCGATCAGCGGCGCCAGCAGCCATAGCGCCAGGGCCACCGCATAGGGCAGCAGGGCGATCGGGGTCACCAGGAGCAGCGCCGGCGGCGGATAGACCCACGCCGGCGTCTTGATCTCGGCGCCGACCAGGGCGACCTCGACGGCATGCAGCCGCGCCATGTCATAGGCCGCGGCCGCCTCGCCGTGCAGCGCCAACGTGGACACCGACCAGAAGCAGGCGAAGTCGCGGCCGGTCCAGGAGCGGACCACCGTTAGCAGGCTGGTGCCCGGCGACAAGGGCCAGTTGGCGATGACGATGAAGGCGGCCAGCAGGGCGCTGGCGGCCAGCACCACCAGAAGGACCGCGAACCGACCGCGGCCGAGGCCACCGGCGGACGCACCGCTGCGGCGAACGATCGGCAGGACTTCCCCCAAAGGCCTATGGAGCGAACCCTCCATCACTACGGCGGCCTCGGTAAAGAATCGCTGAACGCGTCGCCAGACCTTGTCAGCCCGCACAATCGTGATCGGCACGGCGTCGGCACCAAATCTCGAACCTACGCTCGCCTGCGAGTTGGAGACTGGTTTCGCCGATCTTCACATAGGGCCGCCAGAATTCGACGAAGCGGGGATCACGACGGAAATAGGCGAGATAGTCGAATTGCTGTCGACCGAAGAAGGGGCTGCCCTCGTCGACGATGACAATATCCGGCGGCGTCTTGCGCAGGTCTTCGATGACGGCGTCGACGGCGTAATGCTCTACCTCCTGGAGCTTCGTCCGTCTCGCCGGATCCATCGTGTCCGCCTGCGTCAGCTGCGCGATCACACCCGGCAGCAGCCATTGGGTGGGAAAGCGCGACGCCCAACCGACATGCGCCTCGTTGACCAGCGGGAAGGCGACCCACACGTCTGTCGTGAAGGCAAACATGCTGCCACCGCTAGCATGCCTTCGGACCACCGGCATGAGGTCGTCGGCGAGGGGATTGCGATAGTGGCCCGTCGCCAGCGGCCCGATCAGCAGGTAAGCGAGCCCAGCGACGGCGCCGTACAGCATGATGTTGCTGCGCTGCCGTCCCCTGTTTTCGGCGCGCTCCTCGATGATCCCCAGAAGGACGCTGGCCGCTGTCAGCCACAATGCGGCTGTGCCGGGGATCAGCTGATAGAGCCATCCTTTCGACTGTACGAGGTACGCGGCTGTGAATCCGGCGGCAGCAAGAGCGAATACGTCCGTTGCCCGGTTCGCCGGCCGCGCCACGCGGGTGACGACGTAGATCGAGGATGCCAGCCCGAAGGCGAGCAGCGGCATCTCCTCGATCACCGCATTCATCGGCGCGGCGTAGGCGCCATACACCAGCGATGTCATCGGCACGATGAAGTTTAGATACTCCGGATTGAGCAGGAAGATGCTGACACCGTACAGAGCGACGCCGATGCCGAGCGTCCAGGTCTCCGGCCGAAAGGCGCCGCGCAGCGAACCGCGGACGACGATGCCGTAGACCTCGACCAGGACAGGCACGATCAGGAAGTAAGGTTTGACGCCGAAGCCGGTCGCGCCGAGCGCTCCGATCAGAATGGCCAGCCCCGGCCGGCAAGACCCGCCCGTGAGGCGAAACTGCGGCGAGGAGCAGATAGGGCAGGACCAAGATGAACGTCAGATGCTCGCGCTGACCGAAGAAAGGCATGGGGATCAGGACGACGGCACCGAGTACGGCGGCAAGCATGCCTCGCCGGTAGAGCGTGGAAGTTTCTGGCAGCGATGCCAGGAGCTGACGTGCCAAGGCGAGGGAGGCGGCGTTCAGGAGGAACAGGTAGCCGACGAAACAATGTTCCGGTGATAGGCCGGTCAGCCTCGCCGCCGCGACCGGCGGCATCATAAGGTAATAGGCGAGCGGTGGGTTGAGCTCGATGATGTCGCGGTAGGCACGCTCGCCGTCGAGGATGCGCCCCGTCGATAGCAGATACCAGCTGACATCGTGATCGATCGGCAACGGCAAATAGAATGCCAACGCCGCCCCCCACCCGGCCGCGAGCAGCAGCAGGAATCGCGACTCGGTCAGCTTCACTGGGCCCCCCTAATCGATCGGCGGCGGCGCGCGGGCGCTCTCGCGCGCTCGACGGCTGCCAGCATCCCGGTCTTCTTGCCCGCACTTGATCGCCGCGGCTCGTGCATGGGCGCAGCCGAGCAGAAGCACGCCCGGCAAGGTCCCGCTTCAATCGCAGGAAAACACTGATACCGTTAGCGGATCATTAACGACGCCGGGCCATAGTTGGTGCTGCTGACCCGAAGGGGCGGCGCACCATCCGCACTCGGGCGTCATGACCATCAAGCAGACCGACGCACGCTCCCTGTTGAGCAGCTTGCAGGAGTCCCAGGACCGCCTCGGCGCCGCCGGCGTGGCGCTGTCGGTCGTGGCCCCTTGCTTCAACGAGTTCGCTACGCTGCCGGAACTGCATCGCCGTGTAGCGGAGGTCTGCCGGGCGCAGGCCGGCGACGATCATGAGATCGTCCTCATCAACGATGGCTCATCCGACGGCACATGGTCGGCGATCCTCGCTCTCGCCGCGGCGGACCCGCACGTCGTCGGAGTCAATCTCTCGCGCAATCACGGACACCAGCTGGCGCTTTCGGCGGGCCTCGCGGTATGCAAGGGCCGGCGGGTGCTGATCATCGACGCCGATCTGCAGGATCCGCCGGAGCTGCTGCCGCGGATGATGGCGCTGATGGACGACGGTGCCGACGTCGTCTACGGCCAGCGGGAGAGCCGGTCCGGCGAGACCTGGTTCAAGCGCGTGAGCGCGGCGGCGTTCTACCGGCTGCTGCGGCGGATGGTCGATATCGAGATACCGCTCGACACCGGCGACTTCCGCCTCATCAACCGACGCGCGCTCGACATCCTCAACGCCATGCCGGAGCAGCACCGCTTCATCCGCGGCATGGTCAGCTGGATCGGGCTCGACCAGCGACCGGTGGTCTATCGGCGCGACAAGCGCTTCGCGGGCGAGACGAAGTATCCGCTGCGGCGAATGCTGAAGTTCGCTGTCGACGCGATCACCGGCTTCTCGATCCAGCCGCTGCGGGCGGCCGTGCATCTCGGCGCTCTCCTCGGACTCGGCTCGCTGGCGCTTCTACTGATTACGCTCTATGGCTGGCTGGCTGGAGAGACCGTCACGGGTTGGACGAGCCTGATGACGGTGATCTTGCTGCTCGGCAGCGTGCAGCTCCTGGTGCTGGGCGTCATCGGCGAATATCTCGGCCGTCTGTACCTTGAGTCGAAGCACCGTCCGCTCTTCGTCATCGAACGGGTCGTACGGTCCGAGGCCGACGCGCAATCCACCTCCGCGCCCGCGGCGGTCGCGCCGCCGGTACCGCGCGAGATGTCCCGCTAGCTCTGCACCATGTCCAACCAGGCTGCCGCGCTCGGGGATCACTCGCGCAGCTTCGCGGCATTCCGCAGCCGGCTGGTCGGACGGGACGGGCGCCGCTATGTCGAGTTCCTCGGTGATCTGCAGCCGGACTTCAGGCGGGTCTATCGCGACATCGGCGCCGGTTACCTCCTTCTGATTGTCTCCTATGCCGTAAGCGCGGCGGCGCCTTCGTGGGGCGTGCCGGCGTCGATCGCGGCGGCCGCTGGCGCGATCCCGATCGGCTATTGGGTCGCCTACCTGCAGCTCTTCATTCACGAGGGCGCACACTACAATCTGGCACCGACCAAGACCGGGAGCGACCGGCTCTGCGATCTCGCCATCTCCTGGATGGTCGGCACGACCGTGGCGGCCTATCGCACCGTGCATTTCCGGCACCATCGCGAACTCGGCACGACCAACGACAGCGAGTTCACCTATTTCTTTCCGCTCGACCTGACGTTCCTCGTGAAGGCGGCGTTCGGAATCCGCGCTGCGGAGGTCATGCTGAACCGGCTCGCCTTGCCCGCCGGCAAGTGCAGCAAAGAGGCGGTCCGCTCGCTCCTGATCTGCGGAACCGTGCATGGCGCGATCGTTGCCGTCAGCCTGCTCGCCGGATGGTGGTGGGCGGCGTTGGCCTGGGTACTCGGGATGGGACTGGCTTTCCCCTTCTTCGGTGCGCTTCGGCAGCTGCTGGAACATAGAAGCGAAACGGCGAACTCGAAGGCCGACTACCGGACGCAGGACCACGGCGCCCATACGCGGCTCTTTCGCGATGGCCCCCTGGCCGCGACCTTCGGTGCGGCCGGTTTCAGCCGTCATCTGTTGCATCATTGGGAGCCGCAGGTCTCCTATACGAACTTGCCGCAACTGGAGGCCTTCCTCGAAGGCACGGAGCTGCAGCCCGTGTTGGAGGCGCGACGTTCGACCTATCTGGCGACGTTCCGCCGCTTGTTTTCGTTCTAGCGATGGCCGACTCCTGTCCGCTGTGCGGCGAGACTCGGGCGACGCCGTTTGCCGTCGCCGAGGACATCGAGTATTTCACGACGCCGGACAGGTTCCGCTTCCTCCATTGCAGTCGTTGCGACGTGCTTTACGTGTCGCCGATGCTGCACGACCGGCTGCAGGCGCTCTATCCCGCCAACTACTACTCGTTCGTGCCGGGCGCGGCGGGTTTCGCTCAGAAGGTGAAGCAGGCCCTCGACCGCCGGATGTTTCGCGCGATCCTGCGCAAGATCCCCGGACAGTCCCTGTCCGTCCTCGATGTCGGCGGCGGCCGGGGCTGGCTGCTCGATCTTGCGCGCGCCAGCGATCCACGGGTGACCTCGACGCAGGTTGTCGACATCGATCCGGCGGCGAAGGCCGCGGCGGAAGGCGCGGGGCACCATTACTTCCTGGGCCCGATCGAGGAATTCCCCGCCGAGCGGGAATACGACCTGGTCCTGATGCTCAACATGATCGAGCATGTGCGGCGGCCCGATGAAGTGCTGGCGAAGGCACGCGGCCTGCTGTCGCGCAATGGCCTGCTGCTCGTGAAGACGCCGAACTTCGACTCGCTGGACGCTAGAATCTTCCGGCACCGGTCATGGGGCGGCTATCACACGCCACGCCATTTCGTCCTGTTCAATCGCGAGAGCTTCGCACGCGTGGCCGAGGCGCAAGGGCTTCGGGTCGCCTCCTTCGCCTATACGCAGGGCGCGCCCTTCTGGACGGTCTCGGTATTGAACGAGTTGCGGCGCGTCGGGCTGGCGCGCGTTTCGCGCGAGCAGCCGGCGCCCTATCACCCGCTGGTACCATTGCTGCAAGTCATGTTCGCCGGCTTCGACTTCATCCGCCGCCCGCTCTCGCGGCTGTCGCAGATGGTCTTCGTCCTGCAGCGGGACGGCCGCTGAGCACGAGGTGCGGCAACGCGCCTGCTTCAGCTGGCGCAATCGTGGTTGGCGTAGCGTCGGCACCAGATTTCGAATCGCCGATTGCCGCCGACGTTCATGCTGGCTTCGCCGATCCGGACATAGGATTGCCAGAATTCGGTGAACCGCGGATCGCGGCCGAAGTAGGCCAGGTAGTCGAATCCGGCGGAACCGAAATAAGGGCTGTCGTCGTCGACCAGCACGAGGTCGGGGTGCCCGTTACGCAGGTCGTCGATGACGGCGTCCAGATTGTAGCGCTCGATGTCCAGAAGCTTCTGTCGCGTGGTCGGATCGAGGCGCTCGGGATGCGCCAGTCGGTCGATCACGCCGGGCAGCAGCCACTGCGCTGGAAAGCGCGACGCCCAGGCGACGTGCGCCTCGTTGACCAGCGGAAAGCCGACCCAGAGATAGGAGGTGAGGGCGGCGATGCTGCCGCCGGCCGCCTGCTTCTGCACCACGGGGAGCAGATCCTCCGCAAGCGTGTTGCGATAGGGAACGACGGTCTGCGGCCCGATCAGCAGATAGCTCACGGCCGCCACGGCCCCGTACAGCATCGCGCTCTTCCAGGCTGGCGCGACGGTCGTGGCCTGCCGTTCGACATGGCGCAGCAGGATGCTCAGCATCAGCAGCCACACCGTGGCCAGCGCTGGAATGAGGTGATACAGCCAGCCCTTGGATTGCGCGAGGTAGTCGGCGACGAACCCCGCCGCCGCCAGGGCCAGCACGTCGGTCGGGCGGTGTATCGGTCCGGCCCGGCGAGTCAGGGCATAGGTGCCGGCGGCCAGAAGGAAGGCGGGGTAGGGCATCGAGCCGATGACGGCATTCATCGGCGCGCCGTAGGCCCCATAGACCAGCGTCGCCATCGGCACGATGAAGTCGAGATATTCGGGGGTAAGCAGGAAGATGCTGACGGCATAGAGGGCGATGCCCGCGCCGAGCGTCCAGGTCTCTGCACGGAAGGCGACGCGAAGCGATCGGCGCACCAGCACCATGTAGATTTCCAGCAGCACCGGCACGATCAGGAAGTAGGGTTTCAACCCGAACCCGGCCGCGGCCAGGCCACCGATCAGCACGGCCGAGCGGGGACGGCAGGTGCCGTCGGCCATGCGTAGGGCCGAAAGCAGGATGTACGGCAGGGCCAGGACGAACATCAGGTGTTCGCGCTGGCCGAAGGAAGACATGGGAATGAGAATATAGGTGGCGAGAACGGCGACCAGCATGCCCCGGCGATACAGCGTGCCGCCGCCCGGCAACAGTCCCAACAGGCGATGCACGAGGGCCAACGAAACGGCCATCAGCAGGAACGTATAGGCGACGAAGCCGTGTTCGGGAGTCAGGCCGGCAATGCGCGACACGAGGATCGGCGGCATCGTCAGGTAGAAGGCGAGCGGCGGATTGAGCTCGATGACGTCGCGATAGGCGCGTTCGCCATCGAGGAGCCGGCCCGTCGAGACCAGATACCAGCTGACGTCGTGGTTGAGCGGAATCGGCCAGTAGAAGACGAACGCCGCGAACCAGGCCACGCAAAGAAGCCCGACGAAATGCGATTCGTTGAACTTCACCGTCGCCATCGGCGGCCTCCGCTCCCTGGTCATCCTTGCGCCATCGGCGCCGCGGTCGCCTCCTCGGGTCGCCGCGGCACACGAAAGACGAAGAGCTTGCTGAGCAGGAAGAAACAGACGGTATAGGGCAAGATTCCCAGCGCCTGCGCCAGATAGCCGTTCAGGTGCAGGTGATGGATTGCCGTCCACACCGTCAGCAGGTTGGCCGCATACGCAGCCAGGAAGGCGAGAAGAAAGCGGCAGATCGCCGCTGCATTCCGTCCCCGATAGTCGAATGTCCAGGTGGAGTTCAGGAGATAGCCGATCGCGAGGCCGCAGGCATAGCCGCTCGCATTGGCGGTGAAATCGCCGAACCCGAGCAGCAGCTTGGCGAGGTAGACGACGGTCAGGCCGGCGAGCGTATTGGCGACCCCGACCAGCAGGAACCGCAGCGGCTGCACGCACGCCGCGATTCTAGCGCTTCCGGGCGACGACATAGTACTGGGCACCGATGGGAACGCCGCTCAGGTACTGTTCAAAGCGACGCAACGGGGCGAGCGCCTTCGGAAAGAACACGCGGTAGTTCAAGCGGGGATGGGCGAATCCCGCCTCGACAATCCGGCGCACCATGACGCCGCCGCGAATGAGCCGCGCATTCACGTCGAACTCGCAGGCCTTGACGGCGAGGGCGGTCAGCGGATTGAGCGGGTTGTGCTCGAAGACGAACAGCCGGCCGGACGGGCGGAGGACGCGGCAGATCTCGCCAAGCAGCGCCACGTGCCGGTCGGGTTCGATGTGATGGAACACGCAGGCTGCAAAGGCGAGGTCAAAGTGTCCATCGTCGAACGGCAACGCGATTCCGTCGAAGGGGGTGAACTTGGCGAGCCCCGGAAACCGCGTTGCTGCCACCGCCAGCGATTTGCGTGAGACGTCAGCACAGGTCACGCGGGCGGCTGCGAGGTGCTTGCGGAAGTAGGGCAGGGAGGTTCCGATCCCGCCGCCGAAGTCGAGGAGGTCGAGGGCGGACGCGCAGGCACGGTCGTCCTGCGCCAGGGCCGCCGCCACCTCCTGCACCTTGTATTCCGCGAAATAGTCCGGCGACTCGCCGGAAAGCCGTATGTTGCGGGCGTGCGTGGCGCGGTACTCGTCGGCAAACTTGTCGAATTCTGCTTCCAGCATGTCTGTCTGCACACCGCAAACTTTGGAGAATCAGGCTTCCGGCCGGGTCGGCGTCACCGGAAGCGATCGGCGCCAGTGTGCAGAGAAACACCGGAGCGTTAGCGGATGATTAACGGGGCCGACCCAATAGTGAGTCATAACGGCCTCTTGAGCGAATCGGCGCGATCGTCGCAGCATGGACATCATCTCCGCCCTGCCGGCCAAGCTGGCGCCGCCGCTGCTGGTGTGGGTGTCCGTATGCCTGGTCGGCCTGCTGGTCGAGCGGGTGGCGCCGGCGGAGCGCGGCCAGCCGCGGGCGCATCTGCGCCTGAATCTGGGCTACGGCGCGCTCGCCACGGCCATCGTGGCACTGCTGAACCCGGCCCTGGGAGCCATCGGCGTTGCCGTTGTCAACGCCTGCGGCGGCGGCCTGATCCAATTGGCGGACCGGGGGTGGGCACTCCTGGCATCCGCGGCCGTCTTCATCTTCGCCATCGACTTCATGGAGTACGCCTTCCACCGGGCGCAGCACGCGGTTCCCTTCCTCTGGGCGATGCATTCGCTGCACCACAGCGATCCGTCCGTCAACGTCACCACGACCACGCGCGCCTTCTGGCTGGAGGCGGGCATCAAGGCGGTCTTCATCTACCCGGTCGTCGGGATCCTGTTTCATGCGACGCCGGAGGTCCTGTCGATCTACGGCGTCTGCCAGCTCTATCACTTCGTGAACCATCTGAATCTGAGGGTGCATTTCGGGCGCTGGTGGGTCGTGCTCAACGGTCCGCAATTCCACCGCATCCATCACTCGGTCGAGCCGCGCCATTTCGACCGGAACTTCGCCGCCTTCTTCCCGGTCTTCGACTGGATGTTCGGGACCCATCATCGCCCGCTGCCCGGCGAGTTTCCGGCGACCGGCCTCGATACCCGGGCGGTCCCCCGAAACCTGCTGCAAGCGACGATCTGGCCGTTGCGCGACGTCCGTTCGAGCGGCCGCACGACCTGACCCGTCTTACCTCCGACCCAGACGCCGTTCCCAATCGAGGGCCGTGCGGACGATGCCGTCGAGGTCATCGAGTCGCGGTTTCCAGGCCAACGACTTCTGCAGCTTCCCCGGATCAGCGACGAGGGCCGGCGGGTCGCCGGGCCGCCGCGGCGCCTTCCTCACGTCGATGCGCGTGCCGGCAACGCGTTCGACGGCGGCGACCACCTCCAGGACCGAGCGGCCGCGGCCATAGCCGCAATTCAGCACGAGGCTGCCCCCGCCCGCGGCCAGATGATCGAGCGCCCGCAGATGGGCATCGGCCAGATCGGTCACGTGGATATAGTCGCGGATGCAGGTTCCGTCGGGGGTGTCATAGTCCGATCCGAAAATCTGCACATGGTCGCGGTGTCCGGCGGCTGCTTCGCAGGCGATCTTGATCAGGTGCGTGGCGGACCGCGTCGACTGGCCGGCGCGTCCCGACGGATCGGCGCCCGCCACGTTGAAGTAACGCAGCGAGACGTAGGTCAGGCCGTGGGCAGCGGTGGTGTCGCGCAGCATCCACTCGGTCATCAGCTTCGAGGCGCCGTAGGGATTGATGGGCGCCGTCGGCATGTCTTCGGTGATAGGCACGAGCGCCGGGATGCCATAGACCGCCGCGGTCGAGGAGAAGACGACGTGACGGACGCCCTTGCGCACGCAGGCCTCGATGAGGCTGCGGCTGGCGACGGTGTTGTTCCGATAGTATTCGAGCGGATTGCCCACGGACTCCGGCACCACGATGCTGCCGGCGAAATGCATGACGGCTTCGATGCCGTGGTGCTCGATCAGGGCCGCGATCGCCTCGCCGTTGCCGACGTCCTCCTCGACGAAGACGACGTCGTCGGGAATGACCGCCCGGTTGCCTGCCGAAAGGTCGTCGAGCGCGACGGCCGCATGTCCGGAGTCGCGCAGCGCCAGCACGACATGGCTGCCGATATAGCCCGCGCCGCCGGTCACCAGAACCCGCATGGCATGCCCTTCTGCTAGTCGTCTTCCGCCGCGGCCGGTTCGCCCTGGCGGAACGGCGAATATTCCATCAGGCCGCTGATCTCGGCCTCGACGGCGCGGCGTTCGCGCACCAGGAAGTCGTCGACGGCGGCGGCGAAGTTGGGGTCGCGGATCCAGTGCGCACTCCAGGTCGGTGTCGGCAGGTAACCGCGCTGGATCTTGTGCTCGCCCTGGGCGCCGGCCTCGACGCGGGCGAGGCCGTGGGCGATCGCGTACTCGATCGCCTGGTAGTAGCAGGCCTCGAAATGCAGGAACTTGAACTCGCCGAGGCAGCCCCAGTTGCGGCCATAGAGCGCGTCGCCGCCGCGCAGGTTGAGGGCGCCGGCGACCGGCGTGCCGTCCTGCTCGGCCATGACCAGCACGACGCAGTCGGCCAGCGACTCGCCGATGCAGTCGAAGAAGGCGCGTGTCAGATAGGGCCGGCCCCACTTGCGTCCGCCGGTGTCCATGTAGAAGGCGAAGAACGCGTCCCAGTGCCGCGGCTTGATCTCGTCGCCGCAGAGCGCGTGGATGGCGATGCCCCCGGCGATAGCCTCGCGCCGCTCCTTGCGGATCGCCTTGCGCTTGCGCGAGGCGAGGTCGGCGAGGAAGTCGTCGAAGGTGCGGTAGCCGCGGTTGGTCCAGTGGTACTGGCAGCCGAGGCGAATCATCAAGCCGGCCTGCTCCAACGCCGCGGTGTCGGCCTGATGCGGAAAGGTGATGTGCAGCGAGGAGACGCCGAGGCGCTTGGCGACCTCGACCATGCCGTGCAGCAGGGCTGCGCGCGCGTCCTCGCTCCCCGTTCCCGGCCGCACCAGCAGGCGCGGCCCCGGCACAGGCGTGAACGGAACGGCGACCTGCAGCTTCGGGTAGTAGCGGCCCCCCGCCCGCTCATAGGCCTGGGCCCAGCCGTGGTCGAAGACGTACTCGCCCTGCGAGTGGCTCTTCACGTAGGCGGGGGCGGCCGCGAGCACGGTGCCCGCGCCGTCCTCGACGACGATGTGCTGCGGCAGCCAGCCGGTCTTCGCCCCGACCGAACGGCTGTCCTCGAGCGCCTTCAGGAAGGCGTGGCCGACGAAGGGATTGTCGCTGCCGGCGCAGGCATCCCAGTCCGCCGCCGGGATCTCGTCGATCCGGCCGACGGTGCGGATGCGCATGGGTTCGCGGCCGTCAGGCATGAGTTCGCGTGCTCATTTCCCGTCGTTCTTGATTCCCCCGCGAAAGCGGGGGTCCAGAGCAAGCGACGGTGCGTCGGCCCGGGACCCCCGCTTTCGCGGGGGAATCAACAAGACCTGGCGTCAACATGAGTTCGACTACGCGATCTCGAAGATCGCCTCGACCTCGACGGCGACGTTGAGCGGCAGCACGTTGACGCCGACGGCCGAGCGCGTGTGCTTGCCGGCGTCGCCGAACACGTCGACCATCGTGTCGGAGGCACCGTTCGCCACCTTCGGCTGGTCGGTGAAATCGTCGGTCGAGTTGACGAACACGGTGAGCTTGGCGACGCGCTTGACGCGGTCGAGATCGCCGAGGGCGTTGCGCACCTGCGCGATGACATTGAGGGCGCAGAGCCGCGCCGCCGCCTGGCCGTCCTCGAGCGTGAACTCCTTGCCAAGCTTGCCCTTGTAGCGGAACTCGCCGTTCCAGACGGTGACCTGGCCGGAGACGAAGGCAAGGTTGCCGACGGTGACGACGGGCACGTAGTTGGCGACCGGGATGGCCGCCTTCGGGAGCTCGATCTTGAGATCGGCCAAGCGCTGTTCGATCCGTCCGGCCATGCGGTTCTCCTTGGCTGTCGCTGGTGGGAATGAAGCGGGCGCAGCATATCCGCTCCCGACCTCCCGATCCAGCCGCGCCCTCCCCGCCGCGCCCGACTCGCTGCGCCGGTTCGATCGGCCGCCGCATTGCTGGGCAAGGGGCGGCGCGACTGCCATCGGGGTAGGCAATGCCTCACGGCCAGACTTTCGCGCTGCAACACGGCGCCTGTTCCACAATATATTGATATAAAAGGTAATTTTAGGATCATTGTGCGTCGCAGAATAATTGGCATGGAACTTGTAACGATAGGCGCGAGAGCCGCAATGCAAAAGCCAAAGCCGGGACGAGACAGGATCCCGGCGGCAAGTTGAACAGGGTGTTGCTGAGGACGAGACGGGACATGACGAGACAAGGCGGAACGACGACGGGCTTGGCCGACGGTGTGTTCGCGGGACACGCCGCGGCAGGGCACGGGCCGGGCGGCAGCGATCGAGCAACGGCGATGCCGCCCGGCGCGACGACGCCGTCGTAGCCTGAAAGGTTCGCGCGAAAGATCCTCCCTTCGCGCCACTTGGCCCGGGAAGCGGATTCCGCCTCCCGGGCCTTTTTTCTTTGTGCCGTTCCGCGATTATCGAAAGGCGCGCCATCGCTGTTCACGCGGAGGCGCGGAGACGCGGAGGGCTGTAGGGGTGCGCGGCGCGCGCCCGTCCCGTCGTCGCATCGCCTCCCGTTGCGCGCCTGTCCCGCTCACCGTCGGGCGCGCGCAGCGCGTCCCTACTCAGCGTCGTCGAGCCCAGGAGCCGATCGCGTGTCGCGGGAAGCGTGGCGCCGCCGGTCGCCGTCCGCCCCGCGGGGATTCTCGCTTGGCATGGGGTGGCTCGCTCTTTTTTCGACTCCGCATTCGCCAAGCGATCGGCCTCGGCGGCGAGCGCCTGGAGCCGGCGGCCGTGGCGGGCGGCGGCGCGCTTGAGATCGATGATCTCGGCCGAGCGCTCGCCATGGACGAGGCCGGCGGTGCGGCAGCGGGCGCGGCCGGTCGCAGTGCGGGCGCCCGTGCTCATCCCGCCATGCAGGCGACAGCGGCCGTTCGGCATGGCCGGCTGGCCGCAAGGGTGCCCGGCGCGCGTGCGGGCGCCGCAGCGCGGCGCCTTCG
>JBKOWC010000104.1:0-7117 GCA_046724215.1 Pseudomonadota bacterium
AAGCGGGCGGCCGACCTGCGCTCTCTCCTGCACGCCGTGGCGGCGAGCGATCTCGAGGCCGCATGAGCGCCGCCGCCGCGGTCGCCGTCGTCGCCGGCGACGGCATTTCGCGCCCACCGGCCCGCGCCCCTGCGCAATCGAAGGCCACCGCGGCGGTGCGCACGGTGGCGCCGGCCGCCGCCATGCCAGGCGACATGTCGCTGGCGGCCAAGGTGTTCGCCTTCGCCGTGATGAGCGTCGGCTTCTTCATCGCGCTGCTCGACATCCAGATCGTCTCGGCGTCGCTCGCCGATATCGGCGGCGGCTTGTCGGCCAGCCCCGACGAGATGTCATGGGTGCAGACCAGCTATCTGATCGCCGAGATCATCGTGATCCCGCTCTCGGGCTGGCTGTCGCGGGTGATGTCGACGCGCTGGCTGTTCGCGGCCTCCGCCGCCGGCTTCACGGTGACGAGCCTGCTCTGCGGCTGGGCCTGGGACATCCAGAGCATGATCGCCTTCCGGGCGCTGCAGGGCTTCCTCGGGGGATCGATGATCCCGACCGTGTTCACGACCGCCTTC
Organism: Pseudomonadota bacterium; assembly: GCA_046724215.1. Taxonomy (GTDB): domain Bacteria; phylum Pseudomonadota; class Alphaproteobacteria; order Dongiales; family Dongiaceae; genus JBKOWC01. The sequence goes on from JBKOWC010000104.1 coordinate 561, forward strand.
GTCTATTTCAGCGGCCACCAGCGCGTGATAGCCGCCGCCACCATCGGCGCCCTGTCGTCGCTGGCGCCGACGCTGGGGCCGACCGTCGGCGGCTGGATCACCGACAGCTACTCCTGGCACTGGCTGTTCTTCATCAACCTCGTGCCCGGGATCTTCGTCGCGGTGGTCGTGCCGATGCTGGTGCGCATCGACCGGGCGGACCTCAGCATGCTGCGCGGCGCCGACTATCCCGGCATGGCCCTGATGGCGCTCTTCCTCGGCTGTCTCGAATACACGCTGGAGGAGGGGCCGCGCTGGGACTGGTTCGGCGACGAGACGATCCGCGCCACCGCCTGGATCGCCGGCATCGCCGGCGCTGCCTTCATCTGGCGCAGCCTTACGGCGGCGCGGCCGGTCGTCGACCTGCGCGCGCTCAAGAGCCGCAACTTCTCGCTCGGCTGCTTCTTCTCCTTCGTCACCGGCGTCGGCATCTTCGCGACCGTCTACCTGACGCCGCTCTTCCTCGGCCGCGTGCGCGGCTTCAGCGCGCTCGAGATCGGGTATGCCGTCTTCTCGACCGGGCTGTTCCAGGTCTGCGCCATCCCGTTCTACACCTATCTCGCCCGGCGCATCGACCTGCGCTGGCTGATGATGTTCGGCCTTGCCTGCTTTGCCGTGGGCATGTGGAACTTCACGCCGATCACGCATGACTGGGGCTGGCGCGAGCTGCTGCTGCCGCAGGCCTTCCGCGGCTTCGCCCAGCAGTTCGCCGTCGCCCCGACGGTGACGCTGACGCTCGGCGGCCTGGCGCCGGAGCGCCTCAAGCTGGCGTCGGGCCTGTTCAACCTGATGCGCAACCTCGGCGGTGCCATCGGCATCGCCGCCTGCGGCACGATCCTCAACGACCGCACGAACCTGCACTTTCAGCGGCTGGCCGAGGGCCTGAACGCGACCAACGCGGCGGCGCTCGACTGGCTGGAACGGGTGGGCGCCCGCTACGCCGCGGTCATGGGCGGCGACACGGCGCGCAGCCAGGCCGCCGCGCTGAAGCAGCTCTGGCAGGTCACGCTGCGGGAGGCGCAGGTGCAGACCTTCGCCGACGCCTTCCTGTGCATCACGGTGTGCTTCGTCGTCGCCGCGGCGATGGTGCCGCTGATGCGCAAGGTGGCGGCGCCCGCGGCGCCTCCGAAGGACGCCCACTGACGCCATGCCGTCCGGCCCGTCGGCTTGACAAGCGCGTTGCATCCATGCCTCTTGCGCGGCGCCTGATGCCGTGACTGGGGAACCCCCGATGCACGTCTACCGCACCCACACCTGCAACGCCTTGACCGCGGCCGAGGTCGGCCGCGAGGTGCGGCTCTCCGGGTGGGTGCACCGGAAGCGGGACCACGGGCATTTGCTGTTCGTCGACCTGCGCGACCACTACGGCATCACCCAATGCGTGATCGACACGTCCAGTGCGCTGTTCAAGACGGTCGAAGCAGTGCGCCCGGAGAGCGTCGTGACGGTGACCGGCAAGGTGGTGAGCCGGCCCGCCGAGACCGTCAACCCGAAGCTCGCTACCGGGGCGATCGAGATCCAGATCGCCGCCTTCTTCGTGCAGTCGACGGCCGAACTGCTGCCGTTGCAGGTCAACAGCGACGAGGACTCCGGCGAGGACATCCGCCTGCGCTACCGCTTCCTCGATCTCCGGCGCGAGAAGATCCACCGCAACATCGTGCTGCGCTCGCGCGTGATCCAGAGCATCCGCCGTCGCATGGTCGAGCAGGGCTTCACCGAGTTCCAGACGCCGATCCTGACCTCGAGCTCGCCCGAGGGCGCGCGCGACTTCCTGGTGCCGAGTCGCCTGCATCCCGGCAAGTTCTACGCGCTGCCGCAGGCGCCGCAGCAGTTCAAGCAGCTGCTCATGGTCTCGGGCTTCGACCGCTACTTCCAGATCGCGCCCTGCTTCCGCGACGAGGACAGCCGCGCCGACCGCAGCCCCGGCGAGTTCTACCAGCTCGACTTCGAGATGTCGTTCGTGACGCAGGAGGACGTGTTCGCGGCCGTCGAGCCGGTACTGCACGGGGTGTTCGAAGAGTTTGGCGGCGGTCGCGCGGTGACGCCGGCGCCGTTCCCCCGCATCGCCTTCGCCGACGCCATGCTGCGCTACGGATCCGACAAGCCGGACCTGCGCAACCCGCTCGTCATCGCCGACGTCACCGAGATCTTCCGCGGCTCCGGCTTCGGCATCTTCGCGCGCCAGGTCGAGCAAGGCGCCGTGGTGCGGGCGATCCCGGCGCCGGGCGCGGCGGCGCGGCCGCGGAGCTTCTTCGACAAGCTCAACGACTGGGCGAAGGAGCAGGGGGCCGCCGGCCTCGGTTACATCGGCTTCGCCGCCGACGGCGCCAAGGGGCCGATCGCCAAGAACCTCGACGAAGCGCGCCTCGTCAAGATCCGCGAGGCGGCGGGGCTGAAGGATGGCGACGCCGTCTTCTTCGCCTGCGACAAGAAGGCGGCGGCGCAGAAGTTCGCCGGCGCCGTGCGCAATCGGATCGGCGCCGAACTCGACCTCTACGAAAGGAATGCGTTCCGCTTCTGCTGGGTCGTCGATTTCCCGATGTACGAGCTGAACCCCGATACCGGCAAGATCGAGTTCAGTCACAACCCGTTCTCGATGCCGCAGGGCGGACTGGAGGCGCTCGAGACCAAGGATCCGTTGACGATCAACGCCTATCAGTACGACATCGTCTGCAACGGCGTGGAGCTGTCGAGCGGCGCCATCCGCAACCATCTGCCCGACATCATGTACAAGGCCTTCGCCATCGCCGGCTATTCGCGGGAGGAGGTCGAGAGCCGCTTCGGCGGGATGCTCAACGCCTTCAAGTACGGCGCGCCGCCGCATGGCGGCTCCGCGCCGGGCATCGACCGCATCGTCATGCTGCTGGCCGACGAGCCGAACATCCGCGAGATCATCGCCTTCCCGATGAACCAGCGGGCCGAGGACCTGCTGATGCAGGCGCCTGCCGAAGTGCCGCCGGCGCGGCTCAAGGAACTTTCGATCCGGCTCGATCTGCCGCCGCAGAAGAAATAGCGGCGGCAGCGCAAGGGCCGCGTGATTGCCAAACCGGCGGGACGCTTCTACAGTCCCGCCCGGCATCAACAACGGCGGGGGATTCCGTGGCGCGTCCGGCGGATGACGGGTTCTATATGCCAGCGGAGTGGATGCCGCACAGCCGTTGCTGGATGGAATGGCCGTGCCGCGCCGAGCTGTGGGGCGACCGCATGGAGGCCGCCCGCGAGGCCTATACCGAAGTGGCGAACGCCATCTCGCGCTTCGAGCCGGTCACCATGATCGCCAAGCCCAAGAACTTCGTCGAGGCATCGCTCAAGGTCGGCAAGGAGGTGAACACGTTCTCCCTGCCGCACGACGATTCCTGGATGCGGGACAACGGCCCGACCTTCGTCGTCAACGCCACCGGCGAGGTGGCCGGCGTCGACTGGCGCTGGAACGCCTGGGGCGGCAAATACGCCGACTACGAACGCGACGCGGCCGTGGCCGAAGAGGTCCTCAAGCATCTGGAGATGCGCCGCTACGAGGCGCCGTTCGTCGTCGAAGGCGGCGCCGTGCATACGGACGGCGAGGGCACGCTGCTGACGACCGAAAGCGTCCTGCTCAACCCCAACCGCAATCCCGGGATCGGCCGCGCCGACATGGAGGAGCTGCTGGGCGCCTATCTCGGCGTGCGCAAGGTGGTGTGGCTGGGCGACGGGCTCAAGGACGACGACACCGACGGCCACGTCGACAACCTTGCCTGCTTCGCGAAGCCCGGACTCGTGCTGGCGCTGTCGTCATCCGATGCGGAAGACGCGAACTATGCGGCGCTCAAGGACGGCGTGGCACGCTTGCGGGGCACGACGGACGCGCAGGGCCGCGCCCTCGATGTCGTCGAGATCGAGCAGCCGCGCGCCCGCTACATGCCGGACGGCCGGCGCCTGGCGCTCTCCTACATCAACTTCTACATCGCCAACGGCGCCATCATCATGCCGGCCTTCGAGGACCCGCAGGATGCCCGCGCCTTCGATGCGATCTCGCGCGCCTTTCCGGACCGCCAGGTCGTCCAGGTCGCCGGGACCGACATCGTGTATGGCGGCGGCGGAATTCACTGCATCACGCAGCAGCAGCCCGCCGGGCCGGCGGCGCCGATCGCTTAAGGGCGTCAGGCGGCGTCAGGCTGCGCCTCGGCCGGAGCCTCTTCGGGCTCGAGCGAAATGAGGCCGGCGGCGGCGAGCGCCTTGGCGAGGAGGACGATCTCCTTCTGCGCTGCCTCGACCTCGCTCTTCTTCGGCGCGCCCCCGGACTCGAGCTCCTCGCGGAACATCTTGGCTTGGCGCTCCGACATGTTGCCGAGGAAGACCTGGCGTGCCGCGTCGTCCGACAGCTTCAGGCCCATCGCCAGGCGCGCCTTGTCGCACTCCTGCAGCAGCGCCTGCACCGAGGGGGCGCTGATCTTCACGAGGTCGGCGAACGTGAACATGTTCTTGCGCACCTCGGTCGCATGGTCCGGCGCCGCGGATTCGAGCGACTTCAGGAGCCGCGCCTCGGTGTCGCCGTCGACGCGGCCGATGAGGTCGGCCATGTAGCCGTGGGGGTTCTTCTTCTTGTCCTGGCCGAGCTCCATGCCGAGGTCGTTGCGCAGCGCGCGCTCGACGTCATCGAGAATGTCGCGATTGACGGTGCCGAGTTCGAGCAACCGCACCATGATGTCGGAGGCAGGTTCGGCGGGGAGTGCTGCCAGCACCTGCGCCGCATAGTCGGCGAACAGCTGCGACAGCACCACGGCGGCCACCTGCGGATGCTCGTTGGCCAGGTATTGGGCGAGGACCTTGGCGTCGACCGTCGTGACCCGCTCCCAGCTCCCGGTGGTCGTCGGGCCGCGCACCTCCTGCATGATGGAGTCGACGAGCTCGTCGCGGCCGATGAGGGCGTTGCGCAGCAGGCGCTCGGTGGATTCGTGCGAACCGACGAGCACGCCGCCGGCGGCCAGGCGCGCCATGAAGTCGTTGCACACCGCTTCCATCACGGCAGGGTCGACCTTGCCGAGCCGGGACATGGTGCGCGAAATGCTGCGGATCTCGTCCTCGTTGAGCAGCTCCATGACCTTCCCCATCTGCTCCGGCGGCAGGCCGAGAAGCAGGATGGCGGCGCGGTCGATGCCGCTCAGCCGCGGCAGGTTCGGGGGTGTCGGAGTGGTCGTCACGAGGCCTCCACGAGAGCGAACAGGACCCGCGCCGGCGATCAGCGGATCCCTCGCTCGCCGTTCTTCTAGGCCCGGCAGGTAAAGGCAGGCTTACAAATCCGCCGGCCCCGCGCAGCGGATCGCGGCGCTATTCACGCAAATTGATGGTCAATTGATTCGGCAATAGCGGCTTAACCACCAGCCCGTAAAACCCACGTCGAATGTACGCTCCGCGAGCTGTGCGGCAGCGGCGCCGTTGGGGTAGACGATGGGAAAGAAAGAGACCGAAGCCGCCGGCCCGGTGCAGCTCGCCGGCGGCAAGAAGGACAGCCGCATCACGCTCGGTGCGGTGCTCGACATCCGCGCCGCCGCACCGCTGCGCGATGCGCTGCAAAAGGCCGTGAAGCGCGGCAGGCCGATCCTGATCGATGCCGGGCAGGTGGCGCGGCTGTCGACGCCCTGCATCCAGGTATTGCTCGCCGCCGGCAAGGACGGCGGCGACGCCGCGGCGCGCATGACGCTCGTGCAGACGTCGGACGCCTTCGTCTCTGCGTTCAGCGATCTCGGGTTGTTCGCCAACCTCATGAGCTGGCAGGCCGAAGCATGAGCCGCCGCATTCTCGTCGTCGACGATTCGCCGACGCTGCGCCGCCTGGCCGCCAATACGCTGCGGGCCGCCGGCTACGACGTCATCGAGGCCGAGCACGGCCAGGAGGGTCTCGACCGGCTCCAGCAGGAGGTGTCGGAGATCCATGCCGTCGTCACCGATCTCAACATGCCCGTCATGGACGGCCTGACGCTGACGGAGCGCGTGCGCACGAACCCGGCCACGTCGGCCATGCCGGTCCTCATGGTGACGACCGAGGCGTCCCCGGAAATGCGCAAGAAGGGCCGCGCCGCCGGGGCCACCGGCTGGATCACCAAGCCCTACAACCCGAAGAAGCTCGTCAGCTCCGTGCGGCGCATCTGCCTGTAGCGCCGCCGAGCGACCCCCACGATCCGGAGAACCATGCCGTGGATGATCTAGCCGAACTGAGGCAACTCTACTTCCAGGAGTGCGAGGAACTGCTGGGCGAAGTCGAGCGCCACTTGATGGCCCTCGACGAGGGGACCGGCGACGCGAACACCGTCAACGCCACGTTCCGCGCGCTCCACTCGATCAAGGGCGGCGCCGGCGCGTTCGGGCTGCAGCGCCTGGTGGACTATGCGCACGTGTTCGAGGCGCTGCTCGACAAGATGCGCTCGAACGAGATCGCCGTGACGCCCGAGCGGGTGAAGGTGCTGCTGCGCGCCAGCGATGTACTCACCGACCTGATCCGCGCCATGCAGTCGGACACCGAGCTGCCGCAGAACCGCGAAG
>JBKOWC010000191.1:0-5649 GCA_046724215.1 Pseudomonadota bacterium
GCGCGCTCTGCGAGCGGGCGACGATCATGCGCCTGGGCCGCGTGGTCGCCGAATGCGATCCGCGGCTCGAAACGGCGCGACGGCTGGCCGAACTGATGATCGGCAACGAGCTGAAGGCGCCGACGCACGCCAAGGGCGGCAGCGACGGCCGGCGGCAGCGGCTGGTGGTGCAGGACCTGACGCTGGCCTCCGACCAGCAGTTCGGCACCGATCTCAAGAACATCTCCTTCGCGGTCGCCGGGGGCGAGATCCTCGGCATCGGCGGCGTGGCCGGCAACGGCCAGAACGAGCTGATGGCGGCGCTCTCGGGCGAAACCCTGGCCGCGCGCACGGAGGCGATCGTGATCGATGGCCGGCCGGTGGGCCTGCTCGGTCCCGGTCCGCGGCGCAGCGCCGGCGCCGCCTTCGTGCCGGAGGAGCGCAACGGCCATGGCGCCGTCGGCGACATGACGCTGACCGAGAACGCGGTCCTCAGCGCCTTCCGCCGCATGCGCCTCGTGCGCGGCGGGTTGATCCAAGGCCGCCAGGCCACGCGCTTCGCGGCCGGCGTGATCAAGGATTTCGACGTGCGCACGACCGGGCCGCGCGCCGAGGCGCGCAGCCTGTCGGGTGGCAACCTGCAGAAGTTCATCGTCGGACGCGAGATCCTGCAGGCGCCGGGCGTGCTCGTGATCTCGCAGCCGACCTGGGGCGTCGATGCCGGCGCCGCGGCGGCGATCCACCAAGCGCTGCTCAACCTCGCCGACAGCGGCACGGCGGTGCTGGTCATCTCCCAGGACCTCGACGAGATCTTCGCGATCTGCGACCGCATCGCCGTGATCTTTCACGGCACGCTGTCGGCGGCGCGGCCGATCCGCGAGGTGACGGTGGAAGAGATCGGGCTGCTCATGGGCGGCGCCCACGGCCAGATCGGCACGGAGACTACCCATGCGCATCCGGCTTGAGCCGCGCGGCCGCCACTCGCCGTTCTGGACCTGGGGCTCGCCGATCCTGGCGCTGCTGCTGACGCTGGTCACCGCCGCCGTCATCTTCGCGGCGCTGGGCAAGGATCCGGTGGCGTCGCTCTACACCTTCTTCGTGGCGCCGCTGGCGAGTCCGACCGGCCGGCCCGAGCTGCTGGTCAAGGCGGCGCCGCTCGTGCTCATCGCGGTGGGCCTGTCGCTGGGATTTCGTGCCAACGTCTGGAACATCGGGGCCGAAGGGCAGTACACGCTGGGCGCCATCGCCGGCGGCGGCCTGGCGCTGGCGTTCTACGACAGCACGAGCCCGCTGCTGTTCCCGGCGATGATGCTGGCGGGCGCCATCGGCGGCATGGCTTGGGCCGCCATTCCGGCGTTCCTGCGCACGCGTTTCAACGCCAACGAGATCCTCACCAGCCTGATGCTCACCTACGTGGCGCAGCTCATCCTCACCTACCTTGTGACGGGACCGTGGCGCGATCCCGAAGGCTATGGCTTTCCGCAATCGCGCATGTTCTCGGACGCCGCCACCGTGCCGCGGCTGGTCGAGGGCACGCGCATCCACTTCGGTGTCTTCGTCGCGCTTCTGGTCGTCGGGCTCGGCTGGGCGGTGCTCTCGAAATCGCTGGTCGGCTTCCAGCTGCGCGTCGTCGGGCAGGCGCCGCGCGCCGCGCGCTATGCCGGCTTCAGCGAGACGCGGATGATCTGGCTGTCGCTCCTGATCGGCGGCGGGCTGGCCGGCCTCGCCGGATTGTTCGAGGTCTCCGGCCCGGTCGGCCAGCTGACGCCGCAGATCTCGCCGGGCTACGGCTTCACGGCGATCATCGTCGCCTTCCTCGGCCGCCTGCATCCGGTGGGGGTATTGTTCGCCGGACTGTTGCTCGCGCTGTCGTACCTCGGCGGCGAAGCGGCGCAGATCGAGCTCGGCATGCCGAACGCCGTGACCGGCATCTTCCAGGGCATCCTGCTCTTCTTCCTGCTGGCCTGCGACATCCTCATCCTGTTCCGCATCCGCATCGGCCGGCGCATTCCCGTGCAGGCGACCGCGTCATGAGCGGCGAGTTCGGCTGGGTCGTTCCCGTCATCCTCTCGGTGATCAGCGCCTCGACGCCGCTGCTGCTGGCGGCGACCGGCGAGCTGGTGACGGAGAAGTCCGGCGTCCTCAATCTCGGCGTCGAGGGCATGATGCTGGGCGGCGCCATTGTCGGCTTCGCCGTCGCGGTGACGAGCGGCAGCGCCCTTCTCGGCATCGCCGCCGCGGCCCTGGCCGGCGCGGCCCTGGCGCTCATCTTCGGGGTGCTGACGCTGACGCTGCTGGCCAACCAGGTGGCGACCGGCCTGGCGCTCACGATCTTCGGCGTCGGCTTCAGCGCGCTCATGGGCGCCGGCTATGTCGGCATCGCTCTCGAACCGCTGCCGAAGCTGCACCTGCCCGCCATTTCCGACATACCCATCATCGGGCCGCTGCTCTTCGGACAGGACCTGCTCGTCTACGCCTCGTTTGCGCTCCTGGCGGGAGTCAGTTGGTTCCTTTACCGCACCCATGCCGGCCTGATCCTGCGCTCGATCGGCGACTCCCACGATGCGGCGCACGCCATCGGCTATCCGGTGATCGGCATCCGCTATGGCGCAGTCGCCTTCGGCGGCGCCATGTGCGGGCTTGCCGGCGCCTACATGTCGCTCGCCTACACCCCGTCCTGGGCCGAGAACATGACCGCCGGCCGCGGCTGGATCGCGCTGGCGCTCGTCGTGTTCGCGACCTGGCGCCCGGCCCGTTTGCTGCTCGGCGCCTATCTCTTCGGCGGCATCACCATCCTGCAGCTGCATGTCCAGGGCCTCGGGCTGGCGATACCCTCGCAGTTCCTGACCATGCTGCCCTACCTGGCGACCATCCTGGTGCTCGTCCTCATCTCGCGCGACCGCACGCGCATCCGCTTGAACGCCCCGGCCTGCCTCGGCAAGCCCTTCTACGCCGTCGGCTGAGGATTCCTATGGCGGGGCGTCCGATTCCGATGGAGACTACCGGCAAGGGACGCGATTCCCGAGAACGACTGGGAGATCACGCATGCTGAAGAGCAGGAGAACATTCACCAAGCTGGTGGGCGGGACGGTCGCCGCCGCGGCCATTGGCCGGCCCCAGATCCTCCGCGCCGCCGACCCCTTCAAGGCGGGCTTCGTCTATGTCGGGCCGGTCGCCGATTTCGGCTGGACGCATCAGCACGACACGGCCCGCAAGGCCATGGAAGAAGCCATCGGCGCCGACAAGGTGAAGACGACCTATGTCGAGAGCGTCAAGGAGGGACCCGACGCCGAGCGCGTGATCCGCGAACTGGCGACATCGGGCCACGGGATCGTCTTCACGACCTCGTTCGGCTTCATGAATCCGACGCTCAAGGTGGCCAAGGACTTCCCCGCCGTGAAGTTCGAACACGCCACCGGCTACAAGCGCGCCGCGAACGTCAGCACCTACAACATCCGCTTCTACGAGGGCCGCTACATCCAGGGCGTGATCGCCGGCAAGATGTCGAAGTCCGGCACGGTCGGCTATATCGGCTCGGTGCCGATCCCGGAAGTCGTCATGGGCATGAATGCGGTCATGCAGGGCATGCGGTCGGTGCGGCAGGACGGCAAGATCAAGATCGTCTGGATCAACGGCTGGTACGACCCGGGCAAGGAGAGCGACGCCACCAAGGCGCTCGTCGACCAGGGCTGCGACATCATCTGCCAGCACACCGATTCCGGATCGCCGCTCCAGGTCGCCCAGGAGCGCGGCATCCATGGCTTCGGCCAGGCGAGCGACATGATCTCGCTGGCACCCAAGGCGCAGCTGACCTCGTCGATCGACAATTGGGGGCCCTACTACATCGATCGCGTGAAGGCGGCCATGGACGGCAGCTGGAAGAGCCAGGACGTCTGGGGCGGACTTTCGATGAACATGCTGAAGATGGCGCCCTACACCAACATGCCCGACGACGCGAAGGCCGCCGCGCAGGCCGCCGAGGACGGCATCAAGGGTGGGCAGATCATCATCTTCAAGGGCCCGATCAAGGACCAGAACGGGACTCTGCAGGTGAAGGACGGCGAGGCGCTCGATGACGGCAAGATCGCCGGCATGAACTGGCTCGCCGAGGGCATCGAAGGCAAGCTGCCGTCCTAGCGTCTGACACGCGTTCGACGCTGTAGGGGCGGGTCTCGGACCCGCCCCTACGCGCAAGGCGGAAGGGAGCGATGGGCCGGTCGTCCGACCTCATCGAGCGGCTGCCGAAGAGCGAGCTGCACATCCACATCGAGGGGAGCCTCGAGCCGGAACTGATGTTCGCGCTGGCGAAGCGCAACAGCGTTCGGCTGCCCTACGAGTCCGTCGAGTCGCTGCGCCGCGCCTACAGCTTCACGCGGCTGCAGGATTTCCTCGACCTCTACTACCAGGGCATGTCGGTCCTGCAGACGGAGCAGGATTTCTTCGACCTCGCCTGGGCCTATCTGCAGCGGGCGCGGCAGCAGAACGTCCGCTACGTCGAGATGTTCTTCGATCCCCAGGGCCATACCGCGCGCGGCGTCGCCTTCCGCACGGTGATCGACGGCCTCGCCCGGGCGATCGACGCGGCCGCCGTGACGCTCGGCGTGCGGGCGCGCCTCATCATGTGCTTCCTGCGCCACCTCGACGAGGCCGACGCGGAACGCACGCTTGACGAAGCCGTGGCCCACAAGAGCCGGATCATCGGCGTCGGCCTCGATTCCTCGGAGGTCGGCCATCCCCCGGGCAAGTTCAAACGAGTCTTCCAGCGCGCCCGGCAGGAGGGCTTCCGGCTGGTGGCGCATGCCGGCGAGGAAGGGCCGCCGGACTATGTCTGGGAGGCCCTCGACATCCTCGGCGTCGACCGCATCGACCACGGGAACCGCGCGATGGAAGACGCGGCGCTGGTGGCGCGGCTCGCCCGCGACCGCATGGCGCTGACGGTATGCCCGCTCTCGAACCTGCGGCTCGCCGTGGTGAAGGATCTGCACCAGCATCCGCTGCGGCGGATGCTGGACGCCGGCCTGGTGGTGACGATCAATTCGGACGATCCCGCTTATTTCGGCGGCTACATGAACGAGAACTGCCGCGACATCCAGGCGGCGCTGGCCCTCGGCGCCGCCGACATGACGGGGATCCTGCGCAACGGCCTCGTCGCCTCCTTCATGCCGGACGCGGAAAAGGCGGCCGCTCTCGAAGCGTTCGATCGCGCCGCCGCGGACGACTGATCGATGGATCCCGTCCTCGTCGACTGGATCAGCCTGTTCCTGCGCTGGGCGCACGTGATGCTCGGCATCGCCTGGATCGGCACCTCGTTCTTCTTCGTCTGGCTGGACATGAGCCTGCGCGCCAATCCCAAGGCACCGCCCGGCGTCGGCGGCGAATCCTGGATGGTGCATGGCGGCGGCTTCTACCAAGCGCAGAAGTACCTGGTCGCCCCGGAGGCGCTGCCGCGGGAGCTGCACTGGTTCAAGTACGAGGCCTACTTCACCTGGGTGAGCGGGTTTCTGCTCCTCGGCGTCGTCTACTACCTGGATGCCGGCGCCTTCCTGATCGACCCGCAGGTCCTGCCGCTGACGCCGTTCCAGGCCATCGTCATCAGCGTCGCGAGCCTTGCCGGCGGCTGGCTGCTCTACGATGCGCTCTGCAAGTCGCCGCTCGGCCGGCATACCGGCC
>JBKOWC010000049.1:0-6390 GCA_046724215.1 Pseudomonadota bacterium
GATCGCCCGCAGCGGATGATCGCGGGGCACCCGCTCCTCCAGCCGCACGTAGCTGAACATCCCGGCCGACTTCTGATCTTCTCCGCGCACGACCTTCACCGCTCCTGGAAATCTGCCATGCACAGAATCAGAACCACCGAAAATTGTGAACCCTGTTTTTCAGCAGCCTGCTAGACTTCCTTCAAACCTCAGTCTTTGGATTGGCACTCGTGGGACGCCCAGCACACGCAAGCGAGGCCACGACACCGTCACGGGGCATCAGGCGAGACGCTCGTAGCGATGATGCAGACCACCGACCTCAGGAAAGGCGATGATCTTGCCGGCAGTCGCCGGCTGTATGGGTCGTGCGATGGTGCAGTCCGCCGACCATCCATGCGCCGCAAAATCTACGCTGACTCGCGCGCCTTCTCACCGAGCAACGTGTTGGTGAGTCAATCAGCCGCAGCGATCAGCCCGCGAATTGCCGGTCGACACCGCTGTTCCGGTGCGCGCCAGTCCACGCCTTCGATCAGCAACGACAGCTGCGCTGAGGTTAGCGACAGCGTCTCGCCCGGCTCCACGCTCGGGGGCCATAGAAACACGCCGTGCTCGAGCCGTTTGGTGAAGAGACACAGCCCGGTACGGCGGCGAGATCGATTCGAGCCTGCGTGAGATCATTGGCGAGCATAGCGGTACGCTCCCTCAGTGTTGGCAGATCGTCAACGTTCGAGCACGTTTTTGAGAAACGCGCGCGTGCGCGGTTCTCGCGGCGATTCGAGCAAGCGGGCGGGCGTATCCTCTTCAACGATGATGCCACGGTCCATGAACAGGATGCGGTTGGCGACCTGGCGCGCGAAATTCATCTCGTGCGTGACGATGATCATGGTCATGCCGTCATCGCGCAACTGGCGCATGACTTCGAGCACCTCGTGCACCAGTTCTGGGTCGAGCGCGCTGGTCGGCTCGTCGAACAGCATCGCCGTGGGGTCCATGGCGAGCGCGCGGGCGATGGCCGTGCGTTGTTGCTGCCCGCCGGACATCTCCTCGGGGTAGTAGTCGGCCTTGTCCTCGAGTCCGACGCGGCGCATCAGCTGGAGCGCCTTCGCGGTCGCGGACTCCTTGGTCATATGCCGCACATGGACGGGGGCCTCGATGATGTTCTCGAGCGCCGTCAGGTGTGGAAACAGGTTGAAGCTCTGGAAGACCATCCCCAGCTTGGCGCGAACCTCCGCGATTCGCCGCTTGGCGTGTGGCCGGCGGACGCCGTCAGCGAGATCGTAGTAGACCGCCTCGCCTGCGACCCGGATCACACCGCGATCGGGGACTTCGAGATGGTTGATGCAGCGCAGCAGCGTCGACTTGCCGCTGCCGGATGGACCGATGATGCATATGACCTCGCCGGCCCCGACCGTCAGCGACACGCCCCGCAGCACTTCCAGCGGTCCGAAGGATTTGTGGATGTCGGAGAGCTCGATCATGCGCGCTTGCGGCGACTGTAGCCGCGCGATGAGATGCGCTCGAGCCAGCGGACGAAGAGCGCGGCCGGATAGCCGACGGAGAAGTAGAGAATGGCGGTCAAGGTATAGATCGTGAAGTACTGGAAGGAGCGTGCCGAAATGATCGTGCCTTTGAACAGCAATTCCTGAATCCCGATCACCGAGCACAGCGCGGTATCCTTGAACAGCGAGATGAAGTAATTGCCGAGGGTCGGTATGACGATGCGGACGGCTTGCGGCAAGATGATGCGGCGGAAGGCCAGCGAGTCGGTCATGCCGAGCGCGGCGGCCGCCAGCCATTGACCCTGGGCGACCGCCTTGATGCCACCGCGATAGACCTCGCTCATGTAGGCGGTGTAGTTGAAGGTGAGGCCGATGACGGCGCAGACGATGCCCGGCAGCCGGATGCCGATGCTCGGGAGCACGTAGTAGATATAGATGAGCTGCAACAAAAGCGGGGTCGCCCGGGTCACCTCGACATAGGCGTCGACGGGAAACCGGATCAACCGGTTGGGCGCCATCCGTGCCAACGCCACCGGGACGGCGAGGATGGCGCTCATCACGATGACGCTGAGCGTGAGCGCAACAGTGATCCAGAGTCCCTGCAACAGGACGCCGAAATAGTCCTGCGCAACCTCGAAGTTCAGGAGATCCATGGCCCGGACCTGCGGCCGGGACCCCGCCGACAGCGGGCGCCCCGGTCGCAACGTTGTTGTCGGCTGCTACTTCGGCTGGAAGTAGATCAGGTTGCTCAGCGGGTCCAGGCCGTACTTCTTGAGAATTCCGCTGACCGTGCCGTCGCCCCGCAGTTCCGCGAGGCCTTGCGTATAGGCGGCACGCAAGGTGCAATCCTCCTTGCGGGTGGCATAGCGCGCATAGCCGTAGCCGTACCCGAGGATGAGCTCCTGTGGCAGGGAGACGTTGGGGACGATCTCGATCGGGGCCGTCGGGTTCGCCTTGATGAAGTTGTAGAACAGCACGTTGTCCTCGAGCACGACCTTGACGCGGCCCTGGACGATGCTCGGGAACTCCTCGGCATCCGTCTGGAACGGAATCGTGGTGGCGCCGAGGTGACGGGCGTATTCGTCCTGGGCCGATCCGGCGACCGCGCCGACCTCCTTGCCCTTGAGGTCTTCGAGGGCCTTGATGCCCATCGGGTTGCCCTTCTCGACGATGATCGCCGGCCCATACCACCAGGCTGGTCCCGTGAAGCTCACGACCTTCAGCCGGTCGGGCGTCACGTGGATGTTGGTAGCGACGATGTCGATGCGCTTGGAGATCATCGCGGGGATGAGCTGCCCGAACGGCATGATCTCGTACTTGATGGTCTTGACGCCCATCCAGTCGAGCACGGCCTGGTGGATCTCGACGTCGATGCCGCTGGCGACGTTGGTCGCCGGATCGATCGAGCTGTAGGGCGGGCTCGGGCTGATGCCGAGCGTGATGCCATTCGCCATGGCATCCTTGTAGGAGCTGTCGCCGCAGTCACCGACGAACGGCGGCGCCTCGTACTTCTTTTGCGCAAGCGCCGCGCCGACGGTAAGTGCAAGAACGACGACGGCAACTGCGGATACGAACAAACCTCTCATGACGTGTCGCCTCCTCCTCTGGTTTATCTCCGGCGATATCAGGAACTGCTCCAAGTATCGCGCGGGCTTTGCGTCGGCGTGAGCCCTCTCACGCGCGAACGAAATGCAGTTCGATATCCCCTCCCGCTGGCCGCTTCCGATGCCTCCACGCCGGGCCCGCGCCTGTCGGACTCCGGGCTGTCGACTTGCGCCGATCTGCGAGCGCTCAACGAAAATTGTATACGTTTAGACGATTAGAGGATTAGACATAGGCAGTCAATGCGGATGCGCGTTCGGCCGGCGCGAGGCAGGCCGGCCGGGGAGGAGAATCGCCAGATGTCGTCACCAGTCTCGACGAAGCGGATGACGCCCATGCGGTCGCGCCGCACGGGCCGCGCGGTCGAGAATGCGCCCGGGCTGCGGCTGGTCGACGCCGTTCGCCCGATCACACTCGTCGAACAGATCGTCGAGGCGCTCGTGCGCGCCGCCGCGCAGGGCAAGATCCTCCCCGGCGAACGGCTGGTCGAGGCGGAGATATCCCGCTGCTTCGACGTCAGCCGCGTCCCCGTGCGGGAAGCGCTCAGGCTACTGGAGAGTCAGGGCATCGTATCGAACGCGCCCTACCGCGGCATGCGGTTGATGGAGGTCGACGCGCGGCATCTGCGGCAGATTCTTGTCGTGCGCGCCAGCCTCGAGCGCGTCGCCGCGCGCGATGCCGTCGCCGCCTACCGGCGCGATCCGGGCGTGCTCGCCGCCATGGAGCAGGCCTTACTCGTCATGAAGCGCGCGGTGGTCGAGGGCGATAGCTTTGCGCTCGCAGAGGCCGACACCGCCTTTCACCGCGCGCTCTGCCGGATCGGCGGCAACGAGGTGCTGATGCAGGTGTGGGAGACATTGGCCCGGCGGCTGACCATCATCGTCGGCTTGTCGGCGCTGCAGAAGGATCTCAAGGACATCTACAAGGAGCATGTCGATTTCCTCGCTGTGCTGAAGCGCGCCAACGTCGGCGCCGCTGAAAAGGCCGTGGACGAGCACATTGTCCAGCACACCGAGATGGTCGACTTCGAGGGCTGGCTGGCGGCCCAGCACGCGCCGCGCCGAGGCTGACGCCGCCGCTATTTCTGGAGATCGCCGAAGCCGGTTTCGCGCTGGATGTCGGCGGCGGCGCGCGGCGGATCGAAGGGCGCCGGCGGCGCATCGCCGGGCCGACGCTGGCGGCCGATCTTGCGGAAGAAGGTCTCGAGCCCGGCCGGCATCATCGTCCAGGTCATCTTGAGGTCGTCCGGCCCGGGGTTGACGATCTTGTGCTTGAGCCAAGGGGTGGCGATCACGGTGGTGCCGGGTTCGAAGGGGTGCGTCGCGCCGTCGACCTCGATCGTGCCCTTGCCCGCGTAGCAGAACAGGATCTCGACCTGGCGGTCGTGGCTGTGCTCGGCGATGAAGCAGCCGGACGGGATGGTCTGCGTTCCCATGGTGATGCCGGGCGGACCGCCATAGGATGGGCTGGTCTTGACGGTCACGTGGCCGTTGGTGGGTCGCGGCCGCCAGAACGAGACGCCGTCCTCGGGCTGCAGCACGGCGGGCAGCGAACTGCCGAGCTGCTCAAGGGTGGGGTCGTCTGGCATCTCGGAAGTCATCGCCATGGCTGGCTGGCTTCTCCATCACGACCATATGCTTGGTCTCCCGCAGACCACGGGCTTCACCGGCGAACTGTGCGCCGTTCGGGCTCGGCCGACAAGCTCGACCGCCCTACCGCATAAAGTAGCGGGCGATGACGTCTTCGTTGACAGTGATCCCCAGGCCCGGGCCGGCCGGCAGTTCGACATAGCCGCCACGCTGCTCGATGGGCTTGGTGACGAGTTCGTGCTGCATCGGCGAGGGATTGGGCTTCAGCTCGAACACCACGCCGTTGGCGGCGCTGGCGAAGAGATGGGCGGCGGCCGCCGTGTTGATGGCGCTCGACCAGGAATGCGGCGTGAAGCCGATGCTGTGCGCGGCCGCGAAATCGATGATCTTCTTGAAGCCGGTGACTCCCTCGGCCTTGCCGGCATCGGGCATGACGATGTCGACGGCGCCGGCCTCGATCAGCGTCTTGAAGGCGCGCAGCGTCCATTCCTTCTCGCCGGTGGCGATGCGCGTGGCGACGGCCTGGCGCAGACGCGCGTAGCCGGCGACATCGTCCTGCGGCAGCGGCTCCTCGATCCAGAACAGGTCGTAGGGCTCGAAGGCGCGCGCCATCTTGATGGCGTGGGCCGACGTCCACTTCACGTGGGTGCCGACATCGACGACGAAGTCCACGGCGGGGCCGATCGCCTTGCGGATGGTGGACACCACCGCCAGATCGCGCTTGGGGTCGAGGCCGAAGGAAGCCGCCCGGCTCTTGCCCCAGCCGCCCTTTACCGCCGTGTAGCCGCGCGCCACGTAGCCGGCGAACTCGGCATGGGTGGCCTGCAGATCTTCGGTATCGAAGATGACGCTGGCGCAAGCCCGCAGCTTGGTCGCACGCTTGCCGCCCAGGAGCTCGTAGAGCGGAACGCCCAAAGCCCTGCCCTTGACGTCCCACAGCGCCATGTCGATGGCGCTGATGGCGAAGCTGGCGATGCCGCCATTGCCGTACCACCAGGAGCGGTCGCGCATGACCTGCCACAGCCGCTCAGTGTCGCGCGGATCCTGGCCCTTCAGCAGGGGCGCGAGGCCGGCATCGACGATCACCTTGGTGGCGAGCGCCGCCTCCGGGAACTGGCAGATGCACTCGCCCCAGCCGATCTGTCCACCGCTGGCCGTAAGCTTCACGATGGTGACGTAGCGGCTGTTGCCGCTGTCATGCGGCTCCGGATAGTGCAGCGGAAACGCCTCGATGCCTTCGATGATCATGCGATCTCCCGCGATCCTACGCGGCGTCAGCATAGCGGCGCCGCGCGGCAAGGCCAATTCAGCGCCCGCGCGCGTTTGCGCGGGGTTTGTCGGACGGGTACGGTCGCGCCCATCGAGTACGCGGCAGGAGACTGGGGATGAGCTGGAGCGTGGGAGCGGGTCTGGAAGGCAAGGGCGTGATCGTCACCGGCGCCGCCGGCGGCATCGGCAAGGCCGTCGCCGAGGCATTCGCGATGGCCGGCGCCCGCGTCATGGTGGTGGATCTCGATGAAAAGGCCGTCGACAGCGTGCGCGCGGGACTGGCGGGCAAGGGTCATGCCGCGGTGGCCGTCGATCTGCGCGACATCGCCGCTCAAGCGGCGCTGATCGAGCGGACGCGCCAGGAGTTTGGCAACCTCTTCGTGCTCGCGCACGCGGCGGCGGTGCTGCGGCGGCGGCCGTCGCTGACGGAGATCACCGAGGAAGACTGGGAC
>JBKOWC010000122.1:0-13508 GCA_046724215.1 Pseudomonadota bacterium
GTGCCGGTCACCGTGCTGTCGCGCTGCCAGCGCTTCGATCTGCGCCGCCTCGATGTCGAGACCCTGATCAAGCTTTACACCGATGTCGCCAAGGCGGAGACGGTCGCGATCGCGCCCGCGGCCATCGCCCTCATCGCGCGCGCCGCCGACGGATCGGCGCGCGACGGCCTCTCGCTGCTCGATCAGGCGATTGCCCGCGCCCAAGGCGAAATCACCGAGGCCGAGGTCCGCGACATGCTTGGCCTTGCCGATCGCACGCAGGTCTTCGACCTCTTCGACCTCCTGATGCGGGGCGACACCAGGGGCGCCCTCGACCTCATGGGCACGCTTTATGCGGCCGGCGCCGACCCGGCGGTCGTGATGCAGGATCTGCTGGAACTGACCCACTGGCTCACGCGCCTGAAGCTCGTGCCGCAGGCCGGCGAGGCCCCGGGCGTGCCGGAGGCGGAGCGCGTGCGCGGCGGCGACATCGCCGGCCGCCTGACGACGGCACAGCTCGCCCGCGTCTGGCAGATGCTGCTCAAGGGATTGAGTGAAGTGCAGACGGCCCCGATGCCGCTGCAGGCCGCGGAAATGGTGCTCATCCGGCTCACCCACGCCAGCGACCTGCCAACGCCGGCCGACCTGGTGCGGCAGCTGCAGAACGCCGCGGCGGCACCCGACCGGCCGCGATCGATGGCGCCGCCCGAGCGCTCGCCGGCCCCCTCGGGCATCACACCGGCGACGTCGCCGCCGACCGTCGCGCCGCGTCTGGAGCCCGAGGACCGGCCGCGCGCCCTCGCCGCCGGCGGCTCCACCGGCGCGCAGAGCCAGCCCATCGGGCAGCCGGTCGCCGCCGCCGCGATGCCGGAGAGCTTCGCCGCGGTGGTAGCGCTCGTCGGCGAGCGGCGCGAGGCGATCCTGCAGGCGCACCTGCGCAACAACGCGCATCTCGTGCGCTTCGAGCCGGGCCGCATCGAGTTCAGGCCCGACGAGCATGCCCCGCGCAATCTCGCGAACCGGCTGGGCGCGCTGCTCTCGGAATGGACCGGACGGCGCTGGGTCGTGGCGATCTCAAGCGAGCCCGGCGAACCGACCCTGGCCGAACAGGCTGCCGCGGCCGATCGCCGCGAGCGGGCGGT
The DNA here is from genome assembly GCA_046724215.1 of Pseudomonadota bacterium. GTDB lineage: Bacteria > Pseudomonadota > Alphaproteobacteria > Dongiales > Dongiaceae > JBKOWC01. The sequence goes on from JBKOWC010000122.1 coordinate 1,122, forward strand.
GATCGCCGCCCATCCGCTGGTGCAGGCCGCCATGGCGGCGTTCCCGGGCGCCACCATCGAAGCGATCCGCGACCTGACGCCGGATCTCCAACCCGCCGACGACGGAGACGAAGAGGCATGAAGAATCTCGGCCAGATGATGAAACAGGCCCAGGCCATGCAGGCCAAGATGCAGGAGATGCAGGCGGCCCTCGAACGTCAGGAGATCACCGGGGTTTCCGGCGGCGGGATGGTCGCGGTGACGCTCTCCGGCAAGGGCGAGGTGCGGCGCGTCAAGATCGATCCCGCGCTGGTGAACCCCGGCGAGGTCGAGGTCCTCGAAGACCTGATCGTTGCCGCCGCCAACGACGCCCGCGCCAAGGTCGAGGCGCAGATGCAGGCCGAGATGGCCAAGCTCACCGGCGGCCTGCAGCTGCCGCCCGGCTTCAAGCTGCCGTTCTGATCTGCAAAAATTGGCGCCAGGCGTTTTCCGCGGGATCCGATTTGAATGCCGCCGTCGCCTGCGACACGGCTTGCAATGACCGTCTCCGATATCGATCGTCTGATCCAGCTGCTGGCGAAACTGCCGGGGCTCGGTCCGCGCTCGGCCCGGCGTGCGGCCCTGCATCTCCTGAAGAAGCGCGAGTCGCTGATGCAGCCGCTGGCCAGGGCGCTCGACGACGCCGCGGCCAACATCAAGAGCTGCTCGCAATGCGGCAACCTCGATACCGCCGATCCCTGCGTCGTCTGCGCCGACCCGCGGCGGGACGCCTCGACCGTGTGCGTCGTCGCCGATGTCGCTGATCTCTGGGCGCTCGAGCGCGCCGCCGCCTACAAGGGCCGCTATCATGTGCTCGGCGGGACGCTCTCGGCGCTCGACGGCATCGGGCCCGACCAGTTGAGCATTGCCGGACTGGTGCGCCGCGCGAGCGATCCCGGGGTCAAGGAAGTGATACTCGCGACGGGCGCCACGGTCGACGGCCAGACGACGGCGCACTACATCGCCGAACGCCTCGCCGGCCTCGGCATCACGATCTCGCGCCTCGCCCACGGCGTGCCCGTCGGCGGCGAGCTCGATTATCTCGATGACGGCACGCTGACCGCCGCCCTCAAGGCGCGACGGCCGGTTTGAGCGCCGTCATGGGTTGCCTCGCAGTCGACGTCGGCGGGACGTTCACGGACCTGGTGTTGATCGACGTCAATCCGGCGCCCGGGGCCGGCCGGCTGCTTCTCGACAAGGTGACCTCGCAGGCGACCGGCTCGGCGCTCGGCATCGTCGACGGCATCCGCCGCCTGACCGCGGCGGCCGGAGTCGCGCCGGGCGATATCGATCTCTTCGTCCACGGATTCACGGTCGGCACGAATGCGTTCCTCACGCGCAGCGGCGCCAAGGCGGCGCTCGTCGTGACCAAGGGATTTCGCGACCTGCTGGTCATCGGCAGCCAGTCGCGGCCGGAGCTCTATTCGCTGACCGGCCGCAAGCCGGCCGCCGTGGTGCCGCGCTCGTGCACCGTCGAGGTCGACGAGCGGATCGACGCGTTCGGCCAGGTCGTCACGACGCTGACCGAGGCCGAGGCGACGCGCGCCGCCGCCGCCGTCGCCGCGCTGCAGCCGGAGTCGGTCGCCGTGTGCCTCGCCTTCGCGCATCTGGCGCCGGCCCACGAACGCATGCTCGAAGCATCACTGAAGAAAATCCTGCCGGACCTTCCGGTCTATCTCTCAAGCCGCGTCAATCCGCAGATCGAGGAATATCCGCGCGCCAATACCACGGCGGTCGCCGCCTATGTCGGGCCGGTGATCGACCGCTACCTGCAGGCTGTGGAAGACCGGCTCGCTTCCATCGGCGTTCGCGCGCCGCTCCGGCTGATGCGCAGCGACGGCGGCGCCGCGACTGCCCGGGCGGCGCGCGAGAACCCCGCACACATGCTGCTCTCGGGGCCTGCCGGCGGCGTCATCGCCGGCGCTGCACTGGCGCGTGACCTCGGCATCAAGGATCTGGTCACGTTCGACATGGGCGGAACATCCGCCGACTTCTCTGTGATTCTCGGCGGCAAGCCGACGATGGTCCCCGGGCGCGAGATCGACGGTCAGCCGCTCCGCCTGCCGACGCTCGACATCGAGACGATCTCGGCCGGCGGCGGTTCGGTCGCGCGCGTCGACGTCGGCGGCGCCCTGCGCGTCGGGCCAGCCTCGGCCGGCGCCGTGCCGGGTCCGGCCTGCTATGGCCAGGGCGGCACCGAAGCCACGGTGACTGACGCCGCGGTGATGCTTGGCATCCTCGACCCGCACGCGTTTCTGGGCGGCGACATTCCGCTCGATCCCGACCGGGCGCAGCGGGCCGTTTCGCGCTGCGTGGCGGAACCGCTCGGCCTCAGCCTCGAAGAGGCCGCCTACGGCATCATCGCCGTCGCCAACGCCAACATGATCCAGGCCATCCGCACGCTGTCGGTGGAGCGCGGCCACGACATCCGCGGCTTTTCATTGCTCGCCTTCGGCGGCGCCGGACCGTTCTGCGCGGTCCACATGGCGCGCGACCTGGGCATGGCCGAGGTGGTCGTGCCGCGTCATCCCGGCGTCTTTGCGGCCTCCGGTCTGCTGACGACGGACCTACGGCAGGCGGCGCAGGCCGCCTGGCAGACGCCGCTCGCCGGGGTCGACGCCGGCGATGTCGGCGTGCGGCTCGGCACGCTCAAGGCCGAACTCGACCGCGAACTCGAGCATGACGGTGTTGCTGCCGGGGACCGCTACTTCGCCTTCGCCGCCGACATGCGTTGCATCGGCCAGTTCCACCAGCTGACCGTGCGACTGCCGGCGCCGGACGGCGCGCGCTGGTGGGACGCCGGCAAACTCGCCGCCGATTTTCATGCGGCGCATGAGAAGGCCTATGGTCACGCCGATGCGCGCGTGCCCATCGAATTCGTCAACCTCCGCGCCGAGGGCTTCGGCCGCATCCCGAAGCCGCCGGCATTGCCGGAGGCAGCGCCACGCGACGGTGCGGCCATTGCAATCGCCCGGCGGCGTGTCTATGTCGATCGCACCGTGGGTTGGATCGAGGCGGCGGTCTATCGTCGTGACGATCTGCGACGCGGCGACCGGCTGCCGGGCGCTTGCGTCGTGACCCAGCGCGATTCAACGGTGCTCGTCCTGTCGGACCAGGAAGGCACGGTCGACCGCGGCGGCGTCATCCGGATACGAGCAAAAGACCGGTAGTTCTCGAACCCCTCCAACAACCAGCCAGGTTCCCCGCATGCGATCGACTCTGTTCAGCCCGTTCCGGCTGGGTCCGCTCGAACTGCCCAACCGCATCGTCGTGTCTCCCATGTGCCAGTACAGCGCCGACGATGGGTGCGCCAATCCGGTCTGGCACCGGCAGCATTGGGCCCAGCTTGCCATGTCCGGCGCCGGCCTCGTCGTGGTCGAGGCCACGGGCGTGGAGCGGATCGGGCGGATCACCCACGGCTGTCTCGGAATCTATTCCGATGCCAGCGAGGCGGCGATGGCGCGCGAGCTGGCGGCGGCGAAGCGACTGGCGCCGCCGGGTACGCGCTTCGGCATCCAGCTCGCCCATGCCGGCCGCAAGGCGTCGGCACAGGTGCCGTGGGCGGGTGGCAGGCCGCTTGGACCCGCCGAGGATCCCTGGCCGACAGTGGCGCCGTCCGCCATTCCCTTCGACGATGGCTGGCCGACGCCGCAGGCGCTTGACGAGGCCGGCATCGTCCGCATTCGCGATGCTTTCGTCGCCGCGGCCCGCCGCGCCGTTGCCGTCGGCTTCGATTCGGTCGAGCTGCATATGGCGCACGGGTACCTGTTGCACGCGTTCCTGTCGCCGCTGAGCAACCGGCGCAGCGACGGCTATGGCGGGACGCTCGCCAACCGGATGCGCCTGCCCCTCGACATCGCGCGCGCCGTCCGCGCGGTGCTGCCGGACCGTATGGCCCTCGGTGCCCGCATCACCGGCACCGACTGGGTGGACGACGGCTGGACGGTCGAGGACGCCGTGATCCTGGCGCGCGAGCTGAAGGCCGCCGGCCTCGACTTCGTCTGTGTCTCCAGCGGCGGCATCCGCGGCGGCGTCCGCGTCCCCGTCGAGCCGGCCTACCAGGTGCCGCTTGCGGCCCGCGTACGCGAAGGAGCCGGCATCGCCACGCGCGCCGTCGGCCTGATCGCCGATCCCCTGCAGGCCGAGCGCATCGTGGTGGGCGGCCAGGCCGATCTCGTTGCCCTCGCCCGCGCCTTTCTGGACAACCCGCGCTGGGCCTGGCATGCCGCCGACCGGCTCGGCGCCAAGCTGACCTATCCGCCGCAATATGCCCGCGTCGCCGCGCCGCTCTGGCCCGGCGCCAAGCTGGCGCGGCCCGCGGACTTCGACAAGGAGATGGCCACGGTGTCGTAGCGACCCCTGCCGTCGGTTCTCGGCCGCCTGCCAGCGGTTGCCCTTTGACCGCGATTGCTGAATGCTCCGGGCAGGCAGCTGAGAGCCCATCGCATGCACGGCAACATCGACCCCATCAGCCGCGACCTGTTTCAGCAGCAGCTGGTCGGCATCGCCGAGGAGATGTCGATGGCGCTGCGTCGCGCCGCCTTCTCCTCGATCATCTGGGACATGTACGACTACGCCTGCGGCCTGTTCACGCCTGACGGCGCCATGATGGCGCAGGCGGAAACGATCCCCGCCCAACTCGGCATCATGTCGACGGCACTTCGGCATGTGAGTGCCGCCATCCCGCGCGAGCATTGGCGGGCGGGCGACGTGCTCGTCTGCAACGATCCGTTCCGCGGCTGCACCCACACGATGGATATCGTGCTGTTCAGCCCGGTGTTCGTCGGCGACGAACTCGTCGCCGTGACCTCGACCATCGCGCACCATATCGACATCGGCGGCAAGATTCCCGGCACCGAAGCCGCCGACAACATCGAGGTGTTCGCCGAGGGGCTGATCCTGCCGCCGCTGAAGCTGGTCGAGGAAGGCCGGCCCAACCAGACGATCTTCGACATCGTGGCGGCCAACGTGCGCGATCCCTACGCCTGCCAGGGCGACCTGCGGGCGCAGATCGCGGGCTGCCGCACCGGCGAGCGACGCCTCGCCGAGCTGTGGGCCCAGTACGGAAGCGAGCGCGCGGCAACGCTGACGCAGAGTTGCCTCGACTATGCCGAGACCTATATGCGCCGCACGATTGCCGCCATGCCGAACGGCCGGCATGAAGCCGAGGTCCTGATCGAGGACGACGTAACCACGGACGAGCCGATACGCCTCAAGGTTGCCGTCACCGTGACGGGGGACGGCCTGGCGGTCGATTGGACCGGCACCTCCGCGCAGCGCGACAATGCCCTCAACGTGCCGATCGCTTCGACGCTCTCCATGGTGAACTATGCGGTCAAATGCATCGTGGCGCCGGAGATCGCGCAGAACGAAGGCTGCAACCGGCCGGTGAACCTGATCGTGCCGGAGGGCGCGGTGCTGAACCCGAAGCGGCCGGCCGCCGTCTCCGTGCGGCACCTCACGCAGCAGGCGCTCGCCGACTGCGTCCTCAAGGCCATGCCGCCGCTGGCACCCGAGCGCGCCGCTGCCGGGTGCCATGTCAGCTTCCCCACCTTTGCCGCCGGCGGCTTCGACAACCGTCCGCAGCGGCGACAGGCCGAGGGCGGCGCCCCTTACTACGTCATCTCCGATATCATCGGCGGCGGCATGGGCGGCCATGCCGCCGGTGACGGCATGGATGCGGTCGACACGCACGGCGGCAACTGCGCGCTCCTGTCGGCCGAGGTGATGGAGACGTTGTCGCCCTTTCGCGTGCTGAAGACGGAGCTCGTCGCCGGCTCCGGCGGCATCGGACGGTACCGTGGCGGGCTCGGCATCGTCAGGGACTACGAGCACCTGGCGGCACGCAGCGTCATGGGCGCCTACGTCCAGCAGACGCGCGAGGACACGCGGCCCTGGGGCCTCGCCGGCGGGGGACCGGGCGGCAAGGCCGCCATGGTCCTCAATCCCGACGGACCGCAGGAACGCCGCCTGAGCAGCAAGGTCATCGGCCAGGTGCTGAGACGGGGCGACATCCTCCGCCTGGTCGGCGCCGGCGGCGGCGGATGGGGCGATCCGGCGACGCGGGACCCATCGCTGGTCGAGCGGGACGAAACAGAGGGGCTCGCGTAGGCGACATCCCTTTAGGAAATTGAATTGCGACCCGGTTGCGACCGTGGTTTACTTTCACCTATAGGATGCTCTCGTAACGATCTGACGTTTGGCCTGATTTCAGGCGACGCCAGTGGCCATAGGGGGAAGTCATGGGCCAGAAGTCCTACCCATGCCGGCGGCGCGCCGGCATGCGTCGTGAACTCCTGTCGAGCACGTCATGGATCCTCTGGCGCGGCGCTCGGACCATGGCGGTTCTGGTGCCGGCCCTCGTTTGGTATTGCGGGCTGGATGCGAAGCCGGCCCACGCCCAGAGCGGGCCGAGCACTCCCAAGAACGTGCCCTTCTGCGATCAGGGCAACCAGGCCGGTGAAGGCGCCGGCTGCGCCGGCCCGACCACCTCACCCGGGGCCGATATTTCCAGCAGCGCCCAACGGCAGATCGAACAGCGGCTGGAGCAGATTCGCTGTGAGAACAAGCTGGATCCGGCCTGCATCACGCAAGGCGGCGCCAGCGAAGACGCCAGCGCATCGTTGGCCGGCTTCAGCTGGTTCGTTTCCGGCGAGTACCAGCACAAGGACCGGGACCAGACCTCGTTCGAACTCGGATACGACCAGAACACGGTCGGCGGCACGGCCGGCATCGACTACCGCATCGGAACGTCGGGCGTGATCGGCGGCGCCTTCAACTACCGTCACGGATTCGGCCAGTACAAGAACGACTTCGGCGACTTCGACACGGATACCGAGAACTTCATCCTCTACGGGTCCTATTTCCCGACGGATCAGTCCTTCATCGATATGTCGGTCGGCATCGCCCCCAAGCAGTTTTCCGACACGCATAACGACACCAACGGCACCGGCAACGATGTCAGCGGCAACACGAACGGCTTCGAATTCACGGGCGATATCAACGGCGGTTACGACTTCAATTTCGATGCCTTCACGGTGGGGCCGCGCCTCGGCTTTCACTACAAGCACACCCGGCTCGATGGATTCACCGAGACGGCTTCCGGTTTGGGCGCCCACACCGACCGCTATCTGAGCCAGACCGACGAGTCGGCGACCAGCACCGTCGGCGGCCAGGCATCCTATGCCCTCAGCACCAGCTTCGGCGTCGTCGTCCCGCAGGTGAACGCCGAGTACGTCCACGAATTCGCCGCGCGCCAGCGCAACCAAGCGCAGCCCGACGGGGGACCCATCATCACGTTCGCGGAGGACAAGCCCGACCGAGACTACTTCAACGTCGGCGCCGGCGTTGTGTTCGTGCTGCCCAATGGCGTATCGCCGTTCCTCAACTTCCAGGCCGAGGTCGGCAACTCGCTCGAATCGACGCAAACCGTAACGGCGGGCGTGCGCATCGAGATGTGAGCGTCGCCCGCTGCCCGGCCGGAGCCGAGCCGGTTTGCCGATTTTTCGACTCCCGGCTTGACAGAGAGCCGTGGAACCTCCAGCTATGTGAATGTAAATAACATTCACATGGGGTTCCCATGGGTGTAACAGCGAAACTGGACGACCTCGGCAAGCCTGCGTGGATCGGGCTGACGATCCTGGGCTTCATGGCCTGGTGGCCGATCGGCTTGGCCATCCTCGGTTTTCTCATATGGAGCGGACGAATGGGATGTTGGAAGCACGGCGGCCACGGCCGCTGGCAGCAGGAGTTTCGTGACCGCATGCAGGGCGCCGCCGGCCGCTGGTGCGGTGGCCGGCAGGCGCGGTCGAGCGGCAACGCCGCCTTCGACGAATATCGCGAGGAGACCCTGAGGCGCCTCGAGGACGAGCAGCGCGAGTTCATGGAATTCCTCGACCGCCTGCGCCGGGCCAAGGACAAGGCCGAGTTCGACCAGTTCATGTCCGATCGCGGCCGCCGGCCGCAGCCCGGCCCGGAAGGTCAGCCTCAGGCCGGTTGACCGCCGCCCCTCCTCTCATACCACCAGCGTCGCGCCGGGCGGACAACGCCCGGCGCCGTGCTTTCTGGCCCTGGGATCGCGCTCAGTCGACACGTCGTGAATAGGGCGGCGGGTGCGAGCAGGAATCCCAGCGCAGCTGACTGCCGTATTCGGCCTCGGTCGCGTAGAGACAGCGGTCGCCGTTGCCTTGGGCGCTGTCGCCGGGGCCGGTACAGGCTGCGAGCAGCAACATTGCGATGGGCAGCAACAATGGGATTCGCATGACTCTCCTATGGCTCAACAGCCGGGCGCCGGCCGATGTTCCGGCGCCGAAAAATCGCCGCCCTGGCCGCGGCGCAGGCTGACGCCGGTGGCGCGCTGATAGACCAGCAGATCTAAGGACGGCGCCTCGCCGACGAAACCGGTCAGCAGGCAATGCGCCTGGCCGCGGTGATGGGTCTGGTGATTGAAGAAGTGGAGCAGGAGCGGCGCCAGCTCCTGCTCGATCTCCGCCGGGCTGCGGGTCGAGCGATAGCGGAGCGTGCCGCCAAGCGCCGCGTCGGTCAGGGAATCGGCATAGGCGATAATCCGCGCGTCCTCGCGCCGCCGGGCCGCGCGCAGTTCGCCGAAATCGTCGTAAAGGATGGCGTCCAGTTGCCGCGGCTCCTCCCCTACGCCGGTGAACCGATGCAGCCAGATCAGGTCGCCGAGAAGCAGGTGATTGAGCGTGCCGTGCAGCGAACCGAAGAAGGCGCCGCGATCGGCCCGGTAGTCGGCATCGGGAAGCTTCGAGACGGCGTCGTAGAGCCGCTCGTTCGCCCAGGCGTTGTAGTCGGCCAGCATCTGGAAGTGTCGCTTCATGCAAGATCCCCCGGCCAATCCGAACGATCCCATTTTCATTGTCCGCGTTGGAAAGTCGAGATTTGGTCGCACATAGTTGACCCGACACCGGCGCAATCCGGAGGGCGCGGAGAAGAGGCGCCACAACGGCACGAAGGACACGAAGAGTATCGGTGACGGAGCGCTTGCCGAATTCGTGTCCTTTGTGGCTTTGTGGTTTATCGCCTGCAGACGCTCGCAGGCAGGGAGACCAGCATGAAAGTGGTGCTCATTGCATCCGTTGCCGCAGTTTGCCTTTCGCCAACGGCGCAGGCGGGCGATACGCCGCAGGAGGAAGCGAACAAGAAGACCGTGCTGGCGTTCTACGAGGCCGGGCTGAACCAAAAGGACTTCACGGCGGCCTCGCAGTATTTCGGGGCGCACTACACGCAGCACAATCCGCTGGCCAAGGACGGCCCTGACGGCTTCGAGGCCTTCCTCGAGTTCCTGCGCGCGAAATATCCGCAGTCGCACAGCGAGATCAAACAGGTGTTTGCCGACGGCGACTATGTGATCCTGCACGTGCATGCCGTGCGCGAGCCGGGCACGCGCGGCAATGCGATCGTCGACATCTTCCGTCTTGAGAACGGCAAGATCGTCGAACACTGGGACGTGGTGCAGGCGATCCCCGACGAGGCGGCGAACCCGAACGGCATGTTCTGAACGAGGGCCGAATGCAACCGTTGGCCGATCCTGCTTCCATCGAGGGCTACCACGCGCACATCTACTACGCGCCTCAGACGCGTGCTGTCGCCGAGCGGCTGCGCGAAGCGATCGGCGCCGCCTTCACGGTGAAGCTCGGCCGCTGGCACGACCAGCCGGTCGGCCCGCATCCGGTCTCGATGTATCAGGTGGCCTTCGAGGTCGCCGAGTTTCCGCGTCTGGTGCCCTGGCTGATGCTCAACCGCGCGGGCCTGACCGTTCTGGTCCACCCCATGACCGACGACGCGTACGAGGATCACGCGACCCACGCGCTGTGGCTCGGAACGCCGCTGCCGCTGCGGCTGGAGGTCCTGCGCAAGGGTGCTGACGAGACCTGACCAGGCCCGGGCGAAAGTCGGTCGCCCGTATTCAAACTCGGTCGTCGACCCTTTCCCAGCGGATTCCTCGCCGCCGGTAGAGAGACTGCGTCAGTAGGTGATCAGCGCCGGACCAGACACGCCCGACCTGCCCACGAAGCTCATCTTCGCCGACCCGCGAAGCGCTGTCGCGAAAGGCGAGTATGTCGCGGGCTGGTATGCAGGCCAGAAAATCATTCGAAACCAGATGCGCCAAGTCTTCGTCCCACAGTGAATCCACAAGCAGCAGACTGGCCTCGAAATTCCCCCCGAGGAGCGCTGCGTAGAAGCCTTGATACGTGGACACCCGCAGCTTCTCTTGCGCCAGTTTTGCCAGATTCTCCACGGCGTTCCGGTGCAGCGTGTCTTCGTCGCAGCCTTCTGATCGGAGATGGCGATTCTGCACGTACTCGAAATGACTGCCCGTATCGACGATGTAGGAAACGAGCAAGCCGTTCTGCAGGCTCTTCAGGACTGGCGAATCGTCTACGGAAAGTTGCCTGTCGCTCCTTATTCCGGGCGCGGCGGTGAGGTCGGGCTTGATGTAGGCTATCGCTGACTCGGACAGACGCATTTCCGATGCGCCGGACGTCACGCGATCAGTACTGAATCCGGTTCGTCAGCCCGCCATCGACCACGACGTTCACGCCGGTGATGAAGCTGGCGCGCGGGCTCACCAGGAAGGCCGAGGCGTTGGCCACTTCCTCGGCGGTGGCCATGCGGCCCCAGGGGTTCTTGGCGAGCGCGGTCTTGAAGAGGTCGGGCATGTTCTGCTCGATGCGCTGCCACACGCCGCCCTCGAAATAGGTGTTGCCGGGCGACACCGAGTTCACGCGGATGTGCTTGGCGGCGAGCGCGCTTGCCATGCGCGAGGCGTAGTGGATGAGCGCCGCCTTGAAGGTGCCGTAGGCCGGGCTGGTGAAGTCGTATTCGAGGCCGGAGACGGACGAGATCACGAGGATCGCGCCGGAGTCGGACTGCTCGATCGCCGGCAGGGCCGCCTCGACCGTGCGCACGGTGTGCAGCATGTCGATCTCGAACTCGTTCTGCCAGGCGCTCTCGCTGCGGTCCATGTCGAGGGCGCTGACGTTGGCGACGGCGATGTCGATGCCGCCGAGGCTGCTGGCCGCGGCCTTGACCCAGCCCTCGAGCGCCGCCTTGTCGCGCACGTCGAAGGCCTGGCCGAAGGCCTTGACGCCCTTCTTCCGTAGCGCCACGACCGCCGTGTTCACCTCGTCCTCGTGGCGCGCGCAGATGGCGACGTTGCAGCCTTCGTCGGCCAGGAGATCGGCGATCGCCCGCCCGATGCCCTTGCTGCCGCCGGTGATGATGGCCTTGCGGCCTTTCAGTTGCAGATCCATGGCGCTCCTCCTCCCTTCGATCTTTGGTGGGCATCATAGCGGGGTTCGCGGAGGATTGAACCACAGAGACGCAAAGACACTGAGGCAGCAAGAAGGCGCGAAGGAGGCACGAAGGAGGCACATGGGACTCACATCTCACTGATTCCCCCGCGAAAGCGGGGGTCCAGGACTGCCGCACCGTCACTCGCCCTAGGCCCCCGCTTTCGCGGGGGAATCATGAAGGTGAGGAGCCCCTGATTTCTTTCGTTGTTGACGGGCGGCGTTGATTCGCCGGACGCTGGCGTGCGCAGGGGCGAATCGATTCCCACGGGGCAGGAAATTCCATGACCAGCGCGACCGCCGCCGCCAAGCCGCCGATCACCATGTTCGGGCCGGACTTTCCCTTCGCCTATGACGAATGGGTGAAGCATCCGGCCGGGCTCGGCCGCGTGCCGCCGGAACGCCACGGCACCGAGGTGGCGATCGTCGGCGCCGGCATCAGCGGGCTGCTCACCGCCTTCGAACTGATGAAGCTGGGCCTGAAGCCGGTCGTCTACGAATCGCGGCGCCTCGGCGGCCGCCTGCGTTCGGAGGCGTTCGAGGGCGCTGAGGGCGTGATCGCCGAGCTCGGCGCCATGCGCTTTCCGGTCTCCTCGACGACCTTCTACCACTATCTCGGGCTTGCAGGCCTGGAGACGAGGCCGTTTCCCAACCCGCTCTCGCCGGCGACGCCGTCGACCGTCATCGATCTCGAGGGCGAGACGGTCTATGTCGAGAAACTCGACGACCTGCCGCGCATCTTCCGCGAGGTCGAGGCGGCCTGGAACGAGGCGCTCGAGCAGGGCGCGCAGTTCGCGGCCATGCAGGAAGCTATGCGCAATCGCGACGCGGCGCGCGTCAAGGCCATCTGGAACGCGCTGATCCCGATCTGGGACGAACGCAGCTTCTACGGGTTCGTCGCCACCTCCGACGCCTTCGCCCGCCGCTCCTACCGGCACCGCGAGATCTTCGGTCAGGTCGGCTTCGGTACCGGCGGGTGGGACACCGATTTCCCCAACTCCATGCTGGAGATCCTGCGCGTCGTCTATACCGACCAGGACACCAACCAGCGGCT
>JBKOWC010000081.1:0-17669 GCA_046724215.1 Pseudomonadota bacterium
GGCCGTAGCAGTATTGGCCGGCGCCACCGTGGCCGTCGGCATGCTCGAACCGCTGCCGGCCGCGGCGTTGGCATCGGCAGCCGCGTTGGCCTGGGATGTGGCTTCCTGCGGGTTGCTGGTCGGGGCCGAAGCGCCCGAGCCAATCGATGCGGTGGCGTTGGCATCGGCGCCGGCCGAGGCCGCCGGAGCCTCGCCGGAGATGCTCGCCTGGGACGTGGCCCCCGCGCTGGCAGAAGCTGCGCCGCTCGTGGTCGAGGCGGCCGCCTGGCCGCTCGCGCCGGCGCTTGCGGTCGACGGCATACTTGTGGTGGAAGCCGTCGCTTGGCCGCTCGCGCCGGCGCTTGCGGTCGACGGCATGCTTGTGGTGGAAGCCGTCGCTTGGCCGCTCGCGCCGGTGCTTGCGGTCGACGGCATGCTTGTGGTGGAAGCCGTCGCTTGGCCGCTTGCCCCGGCATTGGCCGTCGAGGACGTGCCTTCCGTGGACGCGGTGGCCTGGCCGCTCGCCCCGGCGTTGGCTGTCGAGGACGTGCCTTCCGTGGACGTACTAGCTTGGCCGCTCGCCCCGGCGTTGGCTGTCGAGGATGTCCCTTCGTTGGACGCAGTCATCGGGCTGCTGGACCCGGCGTTGGTCGTAGTGCTGCCGGTACCGGTGGTTGCACCCGCCGTCGCCGAGCCGTTGGACGCAGCGGTGGAGTCGGTGCCCGTCGCACCGCTTACGGCGCCGGCATTCGCCGTAGCCGAGCTGGAACCGGTGCTGCTTCCGGCAGCCGCGTTGGCCGTCGCACCCGCATCAGCGGTGGCGGATCCGGTCGTTCCGCCCGCGGACGTCGATGCGTTCGACGACGCCGATGCGGTGGCGCCGGCATTCGTCGCCGCTGAATGATGCCCGGTGTCGCCCGACCAAGCCTGCGCCGTGAGCGAACCCGCGGCAAGCGCCAGCGCCAGGGCGCTGGTCGCTGCCAACAGTGATAATCGTTTGCGTCTATACTCCATTGTCCTTCCTCCAGATTGGTGGACGTACCGACCCGATGACCGACCGTGTCGGTCTGCCCCCGCAACCGCATCCCTCCCCGCACACCGTTCGGACCAACGACTGCGGTCAAGAACCGGGACGCTATTGCCTCATTCGATGACGGACATGCCCGGGCCTCTATTCCGGCTCCTCCGGGCATCAGCAAGCCATGCAACGCTCAGGCGGGCAGATGCAGGGATCGCCGTCGAGCATGAGCCGCCGCAGCGTCGCGCGCGCCCGCGCCAGGCGGGACATGACCGTACCGATGGGTATGCCGACGACGTCGGCGACCTCCTGATAGCTCATTCCTTCAAGCCCGACCAAGAGCAGGACGCGGCGCCGCTCGCTGGACAGCGCGCCGAGCGACCGGCCGAGGTCGCGCAGGAGCAGCGCCTGCTGCTGCGTCGGTCTGCACGGCAGGTCGAAATTCATCTCCTCCAGCGACGACACGTCGCGGTCGCGGCGATTGCGGAACGCGAGGTCGATATGCGTGTGTCGCAGCATCGTGAAGAGATAGGCGCGGACGTCCCGCACCTCGCCCCAGACGTGGCGGCGGGAGAGCGCGCGCGTCAGACATTCCTGAACGAGGTCGTCGGCGTCGGCCTGGTCGCGCGAGATCTTCCGCGCATAGCGCCGAATGCGCGGCAGCTGGTCCGACAGCGACATCCAGAGTAATTCCATCGCGCTCTCCGACTCCCAGCAAGTGCGTGGCTGCTGCATTCGGCTCCGTCGACGGTCGCAACAGCTGATCGGCCGGAACCTGGGAATCGAATGTGGCGACAGTGCGACCGGCCTTGTGTTATCGCTGTGGTGCCCATGGACTACAGCATCTTGTCTCCCGCCGTCGGTCGGGCCGCGACATCTGTGGGCCACCGACGGATCACAGAGGCGGATGCGCGCAGGCGGAGCGCCGCTGCTGCACCGCCTGCGGCCGACAGAAGCATGTTGCACACGCGGTGCGGCGGCGGCATGGTGGAAACGGTCGGCCCCGCCTTCCGGAGATGCCCGCGATGACCGCGTTCCACAACGTGCTGGAGATGATCGGCAACACGCGGCTGGTCGAGGTGACGCGCATCGACACCGGCAAGTGCCGGCTGTTCCTCAAGCTCGAGAACGAGAATCCCGGCGGCTCCATCAAGGACCGCATCGCGCTGTCGATGATCGAGGCCGCCGAGCGCGACGGCCGGCTCAAACCGGGCGGAACGCTGATCGAGGCGACCGCGGGGAATACCGGCCTCGGCCTGGCGCTCGTCGCCGCGCAGAAGGGCTATCGCCTCATCCTCGTCATCCCCGACAAGATGGCGCAGGAGAAGGTCTTCAATCTGCGCGCCCTCGGCGCCGAGGTGCGAATGACGCGCTCCGACGTCGGCAAGGGCCATCCCGAATACTATCAGGACATGGCGCAGCGGCTGGCCGGCGAGATACCCGGCGCGATCTACGTCAACCAGTTCGCCAACCCGGCGAACCCGCTCGCCCATGAGACCGGCACGGCGCCGGAGATCTGGCAGCAGATGGAGCACCAGGTCGACGCCATCGTCTGCGGCGTCGGCTCGGGCGGCACGCTGACCGGACTCGGCCGTTTCTTCGGCAAGGTCTCGCCGGCCACGAAGATGATCCTCGCCGATCCCAAGGGTTCGATCCTCGCCGATAAAGTGAAGACCGGCGCGAACGTCCAGGCCGGATCGTGGCTGGTCGAGGGCATCGGCGAGGATTTCGTGCCCGACAATTGCGATCTTTCGCTCGTATCCGATGCGATCACGGTGAGCGACGGCGAGAGCTTCGCCACGGCACGGGAGTTGCTGCGCCAGGAGGGCATCCTCGGAGGCTCGTCGTCGGGCACGCTGATCACGGCTGCGTTGCGCTATTGCCGCGCGCAGACGACGGCGCAGCGCGTCGTCAGCTTCGTGCCCGATAGCGGCAATAAGTATCTGTCGAAGATGTTCAACGACTACTGGATGCTCGACCAGGGCTTCCTCGAGCGCCCGCGAGCCGGCGACCTGCGCGACGTCATCTCGCGGCGGCACGCCGACCGCGCCACGATCACGGTGGCGCCGGAGGACACGCTGCTGACCGCCTATGCGCGCATGAAGCTCTACGACATCTCACAGCTGCCGGTGCTAGCAGGCGGCAGCGTCATCGGCATCGTCGACGAATCGGACATCCTGATCGCCGTCTACAACCGCGAGGACCACTTCAAGGAGAAGGTCGCGGACGCCATGACCAAGAAGCTCGACACGGTCGACGTGAAGGCGCCGCTATCGACGCTGCTGCCAATCTTCGCCAAGGACCATGTCGCCATCGTCAAGGACGGCAGCGAATTCCTCGGCCTCATAACCCGGATCGACCTGCTCAATCACCTGCGCCGGCGGATGCGCTAGGATCGCGCCGCCGCGAATCTCCGATCGGATCCCTCATGAACGACTCATCCAAACCGCGGCCGCCGGCGAACCGCCAGGGCTTCTCGACACGCGCCATCCATGCCGGCCAGGAGCCGGACCCGTCGACCGGCGCGATCATGCAGCCGATCTACGCGACCTCGACCTACGTGCAGTCCAGTCCCGGCGTCCACAAGGGCTATGAGTATTCGCGCTCGCAGAACCCGACGCGCATGGCCTATGAGCGCTGCGTCGCCGATCTCGAGAACGGCACCGCCGGATTCGCGTTCGCGTCCGGGCTCGCCGGCACCGCGACGATCCTCGATGTGCTCGACAGCGGCGCCCACGTCATCGCCATGGACGATCTCTACGGCGGGACCTTCCGGCTGTTCGAGCAAGTGCGCAAGCGATCCGCCGCCCTGCAGTTCACCTTCGTGGACCTCAGCGACCTCGCCGCGGTGGAGGTGGCGATCCGGCCGGAGACGCGCCTCATCTGGGTGGAGTCGCCGACCAATCCCCTGCTCAAGCTGGCCGACCTCGAGGCGCTGGCGGTGCTGGCGAAGCGGCACGGCATCATGACGGCGGCCGACAACACCTTTGCCTCGCCGTGGGTGCAGCGGCCTATCGAAGTCGGCTTCGACATCGTCATGCACTCCGCCACCAAATACCTGAACGGCCATTCCGACATCGTCGGTGGCATGGTCGTCGTCGGCGACCGCCCGGAGCTGCGGGAGAAGCTGACCTTCCTGCAGAATGCCGTCGGCGCGGTGGCCGGCCCGTTCGACAGCTTCCTGGCCCTGCGTGGCGTGAAGACGCTGGGGCTGCGCATGGAACGCCATTGCGAGAATGCCGCCGCAGTCGCGGCGTGGCTCGAGAAGCATCCGAAGATCGCTCGCGTCCACTATCCCGGGCTCGCGAGCCATCCGCAGCACGCGCTGGCCAAGCGGCAGATGCGCGGCTTCGGCGGCATGGTGACGGCGGTCCTCAAGGGCGGGCTCGACGACGCGCGCCGCTTCCTCGAGCGTTGTCAGGTCTTCGCCCTGGCCGAGAGCCTCGGCGGCGTCGAGAGCCTGGTCGAGCATCCGGCGATCATGACGCACGCCTCGGTGCCGCCGGCGACACGCGCGGCGCTCGGCATCAGCGACGGTCTCGTACGCCTCTCCGTCGGCATCGAGGACGAGGCCGACCTCATCGCCGACCTCGCCCAGGCGCTCGCCTGACGAAGCGAAGCGCGGCCATCCGCCGCAACGATTCCCCATCGCTTCGCATATGCGGGGCGCTACGGGCGCCGGCGCTCCACAGCTGTCGGCGCCTGCATTCACGAGATTTGCTCATGGGATTCGATAAGAAGAATTCATCTTGAGCGAAGCTCCCTCGGAACCATATCCGACCCATCGGACCTTGCTACGGTGACTTCAAGCGCTCTGCGCTTGCCGGTTGATAGCCGTGGTTGCAGTTGCAATCCAATGATTTTTCTAATTCGACGGTCTTCGATGATGACAAGTTCCTTTGATCCTTGGTGACATTCCTGTGGCCCAGCCACCGGCGTCGCGTGGGATATTCCTGTGGCTTCGTCGGCTGGCACGTGGACCCGGCTGGCAGGCGGACCCACGTGCACCTTGCATCCTTCGTCTCGCCGACCACCGCCATGTTTCGAGATCTTGTCGGGACGTTTCTGGGGCGAGCCAGCGGATGATCGCAACAATCAACAATCGGCATGGAGGACGGGCGTCGAGGGGAGAGCGAGCGAGAGGAGGATACTGAGATGTCGAGATTCGCATTCACAGCAGGAGCGGCAGTCGCAACCCTCGCCTTTGCCGGATCGGCCGTAGCGGCCCCGGTCTGCAGCGCCCGGAGCGACATTCTGACAAAGCTCGCCAACTCCTATCACGAGCAGCCGGCCTCGGTCGCGCTGACCAGCGACGGGCGCCTGCTCGAGGTCCTCAAGAGCGACGACGCCAAGACCTGGTCGATACTGCTGACCGCCCCCAACGGCGTCAGCTGCCTGGTCGCGGCGGGCGAGAGCTGGCAGGACAAGGGCCAGGACAACACCGCCAACAGCAGCAGTTCGAACATGTGAGATCTCCGCGCGTCGGAGACTGCGTCGGTGCTTCCGTCCGCAGCAGCGAGGACCGGTTCTTCAGCCGGTGTCGACGGGTATCGGTCCGACTCAGCCGCGGCCGTGACGTGCCGCAAGGAGGATTTGCCGTGTCCATCGTGACCCCTCAAGTACCGTTTGGCAGACGGCCCGCCACCGACGGTTTCCGTCACGGATCGGTTGCGAACTTCCAGCGCAACGGCGCCAGTGCGGAGACGGCATCCGATGCCGTGACGATGCGCGCGAGCGTGCCGGCTCCGCATGCGGCAGCACAGATGGCCTTCCTTTCGCGCTGCGTCGTCCTGCAGGCGATCGGGGCCGCGTGCGTCGCGGCGCTGTGGATCGTCGGCCTCGCCGACAAGCCGTTCGAAGGTGCCAACGCACCGCTGTGCTGGCTGATCGTCGGCATCGGCACCATCGGCGTCGCCTGCGTCTTTCTGCAGCGCTGGAACGACGTGCAGTGGATCGCGACCCACGTCGTGCGCCTCGGACTTCTCGGCACCGTCGTCGGCCTCATCATCGCGTTCTCCGCCGCCCGCCACGGCGGCTCGACCGACGCCAACGAGGTCAAGGCCATGATCGCGTCGGTCGTCGACGGCATGTACGTGTCGCTGTACGCGACGCTGCTCGGCATCTCCACCAACCTCTGGCTCAAGATCAACCTGCGGCTGCTCGGCAACTTCCATGGATGAGGAAACCCTCACCGTCTGGCTGGACACCGCCCTGTTGATGCTGGGCGGCTTCATCCTGATGACCGTGCTGATGCTGTCGGTGATCAATCCGCCGGCCAAGTCGGCGGAGACGGTGGGCGAGCAGTCGCCGGGCAACGTGATCGTCGAGGCGCAATGGGGCGACAAGCTCGACGCCGACGTCGATCTCTGGGTGCAGGCGCCGGGCGACAAGCCGGTCGGCTACTCCAACAAGAGCGGGCGCTACTTCAACCTCCTGCGCGACGACCTCGGCAAGGCCCAGGACGTGACGGACCTGAACTACGAAGTCGCCTACAGCCGCGGCGTCCCCGCCGGCGAGTACATCGCCAACGTGCATATGTATCGCGGCATCGGCGTCACCTATCCGATCGACGTCAAGGTCGTGGCCAGCGTGAAGCCGACGCCGCAGGACACGGCGCAACAGATCGTCGCGGCCACGGTCCAGCTGAAGCGCGAGAACGACCAGGTGACGGCGTTCCGCTTCACGCTTGACAACAGAGGCCATCTCGTCGCCGGGAGCATCAACAACGTCTACAGGGAACTGCGGGTGGCGACGCAATGATCATCTCCGCAATTCTTTTCGCGCTGCTGCTCGGCGCCTTCGTCTTCCTTGTTCTGCCGCGCGGCAAGGGCTGGCAGCGGGCGGCCTCGGCGACGATCTTCGTCATCCTGCTCACGGTGGTCTATGCCGGCTCGATCGAGCTGCTGAGCCGGCCGAAGCCGCTGCGGCTGGAATGGCGCGACGCCAAGGAGGCCCAGGTGGTGAGCGCCAGCCTGCGCGAGGGCGAAGGCATCTATGTCTGGCTGCAGTTCGACGGCGCCTCCGAGCCGCGTTCCTACATCCTGCCCTGGAACATGAAGACGGCGCAGCAGCTGCAGACGGCAATGCAGGAAGGCCAGGCCAAGGGCACCGACGTCAAGATGACGATGCCGTCCGCGTCGTCCGGCCTCGACGACCGCGAGCCGAAGTTCTACGCCGAACCGCAGCAGGCCTTGCCGGAGAAGGACTACGGCAGGGCCGAGCCGACGATCAACTTCAACCCGGCTGGAAGTCCCGGCTGACGCCAGACGCGCCCCTTGCAGCCGCGGGGGCCAATGACCATCTCCTGACATCAGCCGGAGCGCATTGGAATTGTCCGCCCCAAACCTGCCTCCCTTGCGCCTGCACGCCGTGCGGTCGCGCGCCTCCACCGACAACCCGGGCAGCCAAGTCGATCTTGACGGCGTGCTGTGGCGCCGGTCGGCCGCCTATCTGGCCGACGTCGTCATCCTGCTTTTCGTCGACCTGGTGATCCACGCCCTGCTCATCATCGGCGGACTTTTCACCTTCGGCCTCCTGTGGACGCTGACGGGCGTCGTCGCCTTCCTGCCGCTTGCCATCCTCTACGGTACGCTGTTCATCGGCGGCGGCGAGGCGGCCACGCCGGGCATGCGGCTGTTCGACGTCGAGGTTCGCGGCTGGGGCGGTTATGGTTACCGGCCCGATCACTGGCAGGGATTCCTGATGACGGTCCTGTTCTATGTCACTGTCCTGCCGACGAGTTTTCTGATCCTGGCGGTGGGCCTCTTCACGCCGCAGAACCGCATGATCCACGACGCCCTTTCCGGCGTCGTCGTCGCTCGCTGCCGCTAGATCGCCGGCGGCGTCGATAATCGCTGGCGCGAGCGGGTCCGCTTGCGCCATACTTCGGCCCAAGCGCAACATGACAAGCCGGTACCATCGCGCGATGGCTTGAGACGCCATGGCAGTCCAGGGTCGATCACAACCGCTCTCCTTCCTCGTCACGACCGACATGCCGTGTCCCTATCTGCCGGACCGCATGGAGCGGAAGCTCGTGACGCGTCTGGCGGGGCCGGACGCCGCCCGGCATTTCCATATCCTGTCGCGCGCCGGGTTCCGCCGCAGTCATTCGATCGCCTATCGGCCGGCCTGCGCCGGCTGCCAGGCCTGCGTGCCGGTGCGGGTAGTGGTGCGCGGCTTCACGCCCAGCCGCACGCTCCGCCGCATCGAGGCGCGCAACGCCGACCTGCGCTGGTCGACCCGTCCGGCGCGCGGCACGCCGGAGCAGTATCAGCTGTTCCAGGCGTATCTGGAGGGTCGCCATGGCGATGGCGAAATGGCCGGCATGAGCATGGCCGACTTCCGCTCGATGGTCGAGGACACGCCGATCGACACGCGGGTGGTCGAGTTCCGCGACGGCAGCGGGCGCCTGGTTGCCTGCGTGCTGACCGACTGGAGCGCCGACGGCATCTCGGCGGTCTACAGCTTCTTCGATCCGCACGAGCGGACGCGGAGCCTGGGCAGCTACATGATCGTCTGGCTGGTGCGCGAGGCGAGCCGATTCGATCTGCCCTATGTCTATCTCGGCTACTGGGTCGGCGGCAGCCGCAAGATGGGCTACAAGACCCGCTTCCGCCCGATCGAGGGATTCGGCCCCGAGGGCTGGCGGCGGATCGCGTGACGGCCGGCCGCTAGGGCGGTATCAGATCAGGTTGAATCACCGTTCTGTTTTTGGGTGTCACTCGCCGCTCCCATTCGTGATTCCCCCGCGAAAGCGGGGGTCCAGGGCAAGCGACGATACGTGAACCCTGGACCCCCGCTTTCGCGGGGAATCAATGAGCGAGAGCAGTGAGCAACTCGCTCGGATAACGCTCTAGGGATTGATCTGCGGCGGCTGGCTGAGGTCGACGGGCGGCTGGCTCAGGTCGGTGCCGGAGTCCCCGCCGTTCGGCGGCAGCGTGATCTCGATCTTGGAGGCATCGACGTCAGCGGCGCCGCTCTTGTAGTGCATGATCATCTGCGGGAAGGCGATCGCCAGCACGACCATGAGCAGCTGGATGCCGACGAAGGGAATCGCGCCCCAATAGATCTGGCCGGTCGTCACCGGCTCGATCACGCGATTGGAAATCTTGTCGCGGTAGGGCTCGCGCGGCGCCACCGAGCGCAGATAGAAGAGCGCGAAACCGAACGGCGGATGCATGAACGAGGTCTGCATGTTGATGCCGAGCAGCACGCCGAACCAGATGAGATCGATGCCGAGCGCCTCGGCCGCCGGCCCCAGCAGCGGCACGACGATGAAGGCGAGCTCGAAGAAATCGAGGAAGAAGGCGAGCACGAAGACGAAGGCGTTGACGAAGAGCAGGAACCCGATCTGCCCGCCGGGCAGGCTGACCAGCAGGTGCTCGACCCATCTGTGCCCGTCGACGCCGTAGAAGGTCAGCGAGAAGACGCGGGCGCCGATGAGGATGAAGATCACGAAGGACGACAGCTTGGCCGTCGCTTCGAGGGCCTGGCGCAGAAGTGGCAGCGTGAGCCGCCGCTTCGCCATCGCCAGCAACAGCGCGCCGACCGCGCCCATGGCCCCGCCCTCGGTGGGCGTCGCCAGGCCGATGAAGATCGTGCCGAGCACGAGGAACACGAGGGCAAGCGGCGGGATCAGGACGATGATGAACTGCTCGGCCAGGCGCGAGAGCAGGCCGAGCCTGAGATAGTGATTGACGAGCGCGATGGCGTAGGCGAGCAGGACGGCGCCAAAGAAGCCGGCGATTTCGGCATCGCCCACCGCGTTGGCGGAGACGGGCGCGGCGTCGGCGGCCGGCGCACCCATCCCCACCCAGGGCAGCGTCGCCGCCACGGCCGACCACCCCGTCATGCCATCGTAAAAGAGGAAGCCAGCCATCGCACAGCCAGCGGTCGTGACCAGCAATGAAACGACGCCCGAGCCGAGCGTGCGGGCGGCGGCCGGCAGGGCAGGCGCCGAGGCCGGACGGACGATCGTCATCACCAGGACATAAACGGCGTAGAGCCCGGCCAGCACCAGACCGGGGATGATGGCGCCCTTGTACATGTCGCCAACGGAGCGGCCGAGCTGGTCGGCCATGATGATCAGCACCAGGCTCGGCGGGATGATCTGCGCCAGCGTGCCGGAGGCGGCGATGACTCCGGCGGCGAGGCGCCGGTCGTAGCCGTAGCGGAGCATGATCGGCAGCGAGATGAGCCCCATGGCGATCACGGATGCGGCGACGACGCCCGTGGTCGCGGCCAGCAACGCACCGACGAAGACGACCGCATAGGCCAGCCCGCCCCGCACCGGACCGAACAGCTGGCCCACGGTGTCCAGCAGGTCCTCGGCCATGCCGGATCGTTCGAGGATCAAGCCCATGAAGGTGAAAAACGGGATCGCCAGCAGGGTATCGTTCGACATCACGCCCCACATCCGCTCGGGAAGCACCTGGATCAGATGCGTGTCGAGCTGACCGAGCGCGATGCCGAGAAGCCCGAAGCCGAGGCCGACGAAGGCGAGGGAAAAGGCGACGGGATAGCCGAGCAGCAGACAGACCACGAGCGCCGCGAACATGATCGGCGCCATGTTCTGGATCAGGAGATCGATCATGGCGCCCTCACCGTCCCCGTCCTACTCGATCGGCGGTTCGTGCGCGCCGCGAACCGCGTAGGGATCGGGAATGAGATCGCGCATGACGGCGACGCGCTTGATCAGCTCCGAGAGGCCCTGCAGGAACAGCAGCACGAACCCGACGAGGATGACGACGCGCGCCGGCCACAGGATGAGCCCGCCGGCGTTGGCCGAGACCTCTCTGGACCGGATGCTGAGCATCACCCACGGCACCAGCTCGTAGATCATCACCATGGTGAACGGCAGAAGAAAGAAGACATGGCCGATGACGTCGATCCAGTTGCGGCCGCGGGGCGACAGCGTGGTGGAGAGGATGTCGATGCGAATGTGCTCGTTGCGCTGCAGCGTGTAGGCCGACGCCAGCATGAAGACGGCACCGAAGAGGTACCATTGCAGCTCGAGCCAGGCGTTCGAGCTCAGGTCGAACAGCTTGCGGCTCACGGCGTTGCCGGCGCTGACGAGGACGGCCGCGAGGATCAGCCAGTAGACCCGGCGGCCGACCCACGCCGTGACGGCGTCGATGCCGCGGCTCAAGGACAACAACGCGCCCATCTGCCTCCCCTCGTGCTGCCCTGCTCCGGCTTCTGGCGGCCGGAATCGGGCAAGCTGCGTTTACAAGGCCTTCTTACGCTGCTGCGTCATCATGAAGGTATCGTAGGTGTATTCGGATATCTGGAACCAGAGATACTCGTCGGCCCGAAATGCCATCATGGCATCGTGAATCTTCTTGAAGGGCGCGTTGGTGGCGGCGATCTCCGCGTAGGTGTCCTTGGCGGCGTTGAAGCAGGCTCCGAGGATTTCCGGCGAGAACGGGCGCAGCTTCGCGCCGCCGGCCACGAGCTTCTTCAGCGCCAGCGGATTGACCTGGTCGTATTTCGCCAGCATGTCGCAGTTCGTCGCCTGGGCCGCGGCCCTCACGACCGCCTTGTAGTTGGCGGGCAGCTCCTCCCATTTCGCCTGGTTGATCATCACGTGCAGCATGGCGCCGCCTTCCCACCATCCCGGGTAGTAATAGTAGGGCGCGACCTTGTAGAAGCCGAGCTTCTCGTCGTCGTACGGGCCGACCCATTCGGCGGCATCGACCGTGCCCTTCTCCAGCGCCGGGTAGATGTCGCCGCCGGCGATCTGCTGCGGCACGACGCCGAGCTTCGAGATGACCTTGCCGCCGAAGCCGCCGATGCGCATCTTGACGCCGCTGAGGTCGGCCACGGTCTTGATCTCGTTGCGGAACCAGCCGCCCATCTGCGCGCCGGTGTTCCCGGCCGGCAGCGCGTAGATGCTGTGGGTGGCGTAGAACTCGTTCATCAGGTCCATGCCGCCGCCATAGTAGTTCCAGGCATTCTGCATGCGTGTGTTCAGGCCGAACGGCACGGCGGTGCCGAAGGCGAAAGTCGGATCCTTGCCCCAATAGTAGTAACTGGCGGTGTGACAGCACTCGACCGAGCCGTTGCTGACGACGTTTGCCGCCTCGAGGCCCGGCGCCAATTCGCCGGCGGCGAAGACCTGGATCTGGAATTTCTGGTCGGTGGCATCGGCGACATATTTGGAGAACGTCTCGGCGCCGCCATAGATCGTGTCGAGGCTCTTCGGGAAGCTCGACGTCATGCGCCACTTCGTCTCCGGCGCGGTCTGCGCGATCGCCGGCGCCGCAACCGGCGCGGCAGCCAACCCAAGTGCAGCGGATTTCAGAAACGTACGGCGCTTCATCGATGCATCCTCCCTGGCAATGTCGTTGACAGGCCGACCCCAATCGACCGCTGAGAGGGCCAAAGTCCGGCACCTTCCCCGGCGGCCAGCAAAACTACAGGCGTTCGGCCCCGACCGGCAACAACGACACTAGGGCTCCGGCGGCGGGCTCACGTCGCCGGCCGGCGGCGGACCGGGGTTGACGGTGTCCGTGTTGTCGGTCGTCGCCGATGCATCGGCATCGCCCTCGGGCGGCGGCACCTTGTCATCGGCCGGCAGATTCGCCGGCACTGCCGGGCTTGAGGCGCCGCCCCGCTCTCCATCGACCACGGCGGGCAGCCAGGCCGCCATCCGATCGAAACCGATGCCGGCGATGCGCAGCGCGACGATCACGACTGCGACGGCAACGAGGCCTCCGGCGACCAGGCGGACATCGCGTCGCGCGAACAGGGCGCCGGGACCGATCAGCCGGCGCAGCATCGTCACCACTGCGGGCATCGATCGCCCCTGGGTTGCAGGCGCGCCATAGTGATCTCGAGATCAGCGCGCGGCAATAGCGCGGCCAGGCCGCAAGCGCCCTGTCCTCACCCGAACTTGTTCGATTTAGGGAAGCCTTGCGGCGGCAGGCGGCCGGCCTGGGCGCGCTTCCCGACCCAGTCGCGCAGCGCCGTCTCGGTGCGCGTCTTGTCGCCGAGGCGCCAGGTGAGCCCCTCCTCCAGGTTGAACGTCTTCGCGTCGGACAGGCCGCCGTCCTTGTATTTCTGCAGGGTCACGCCGCGACCGCGCGTCATCTCCGGCAGCTCGGCGATGGGGAAGATGATCATCTTGCGGTTCTGGCCCATGACAGCGACGTGGTCGCCCTCGACCGGCACGCAGGCGGCCGCCTCGACACCCTCGGCGAGGTTTAGGACCTGCTTGCCGGCGCGGGTCTGTGCCACGACCTCCTCCTCCGGCACGACGAAGCCGCGACCGTCGTAGGCGGCGACGACGAGCTTGCGGCCCGGCTTGTGGACGAGCAGCGTGACGATCTCCTGGTCGTTGCCGAGATCGATCATCAGGCGGATCGGTTCGCCGTGGCCGCGGCCGCCCGGCAGCTTGTCGACGCCGATCGTGTAGAAGCGGCCGTTGGTGCCGAAGACCAGCAGCTTGTCGGTGGTCTCGGCCGGGAGCAAGAAGCGGCTCCGGTCGCCCTCCTTGTACTTGATGTCGTCGCTCTCGGGCACGGTGCCCTTGAGGGCGCGGATCCAGCCCTTGTCGGAACAGACGATGGTGACGGGCTCGCGCTCGACCACGGCCTCCATGGGAATGATCACGGCCGAGGGCGCATCGGCCAATTCGGTGCGGCGCGTGCCGAGCGCCGTCGCGGGACCGAAGCGTTTCTTGAGTTCGGCGACGTCGGCGGCGATCTTCTTCCACTGCCGGTCCTCGTCCTTGAGGAGGCCCTTCAGGTCCTTCTGTTCGGCGAGCAGGCCCTCGCGCTCGCGCCGGATTTCCATCTCTTCGAGCTTGCGCAGGGCTTTCAGGCGCATGTTGAGGATGGAGTCGGCCTGCAGATCGGTGAGCTTCCACTTCTTCATCATCACCGGCTTCGGCTCGTCCTCGCGGCGGATGATGCGGATGACTTCGTCGATGTTGAGGTAGGCGATGATGTAGCCGTCGAGGATCTCGAGCCGCTTCTCGATCTCGGCCAGGCGATGGCGCGTGCGCCGCTGCAGCACGACCTGGCGGTGGTCGAGATAGGCGCGCAGCACCTCCGGCAGCGCCATGACCCGCGGCGTGTTGGCGGCATCGAGCAGGTTCATGTTGAGGCCGAAGCGGATCTCGAGATCGGTCTGCCGGAACAGCGACTCCATGAGCATGTCAGGGTCGACGTTGCGGCTCTTCGGCTCGAGCACGATGCGCACGTCGGTGGTGGATTGGTCGTGCACGTCGGCCAGCAGCGCCAGCTTCTTCTCCTGCAGCAGCTCGGCGATCTTCTCGATGAGGCGCGACTTCTGCACCTGGTAGGGAATCTCGGTGACGACGATCTGCCAGGTGCCGCCTTTGAGCTGCTCCTTCGTCCATTTGGCGCGGATGCGCAGCGAGCCGCGGCCGCTGCGGTAGGCCTCGACGATGGTGTCTCGGCTCTCGACGAGCACGCCGCCGGTCGGGAAATCGGGGCCGGGCATCAGCTCGACGAGCTTCGCGACCGTCGCCTTCGGAAACTTGATCAGATGGAGGAGCGCGTCGCAGATCTCGCCGATGTTGTGCGGCGGTATGCTGGTGGCCATGCCGACGGCGATGCCCTGGGCGCCGTTCGCCAGCAGGTTCGGGAAGGCGGCCGGCAGCACGATCGGCTCGTCGTTGCGTCCGTCATAGCTCGGGCGGAAATCGACGGAATCCTCGTCGATACCCTCGAGCAGCAGGGCGGCGATCTCCGTCAGGCGCGCCTCGGTGTAGCGCATGGCGGCGGCGTTATCGCCGTCGATGTTCCCGAAATTGCCCTGGCCGTCGACGAGCGGATAGCGCTGCGCGAAGTCCTGGGCCAGGCGCACCATGGCGTCGTAGATCGCAGTGTCGCCGTGCGGATGGTACTTGCCCATCACATCGCCGACGACGGCCGCCGACTTGCGCAGGCCAGAGGCTGGGCCGAGGCCGAGCTGGCGCATGGCGTAGAGCAGCCGGCGGTGCACCGGCTTGAGGCCGTCACGGACGTCCGGGAGCGAGCGCGACATGATCGTCGACAGGGCGTAGGCGAGATAGCGCTCGCCGAGCGCCTTGCCGAAATCGACGACAGTGGTCTCCGCCGGGGGCGGCGGGGGCGGTGCAGCAGGTGTCGCGGCTCGTCTGGCCATCGGATCCCTCAGGCGATTCGACGCGAGATATAGTGCGGCAAGTGCTCCGGCCGTCAATCTTTTGCGCCACGCGGCACTATTCCCTCATCTTACTGCTTGCGGGCAGCCCACCCCAACCCCCATCTTTGTGCACTGCAGCATGAGTCCGGCCGCAACCACCGGCGAGGTGCGAAGATGGCGATGGCGAACCCTCTGGCGGCGCTCGGGCAGCGTCCCGGGCGCACGGCGCGGCTGACGCTGAACCTGGCGCTGCAGGGCGGCGGGGCACAGGGCGCCTTCACCTGGGGCGTGCTCGACCGCATCCTCGAATGCGAGCGGATCGCCTTCGAAGGCATCAGCGGCGCCTCGGCCGGGGCGCTCAACGCCGTGGCCCTCGCCTCCGGCTGGCTGAGCGCCGGCCGCGCCGGTGCCCGCGCGGCGCTCGAACGGCTGTGGCACCGGATCGCCGACCGCGTGCCCGGCGGCGCCCTGCCGACGCCGTGGAGCGCGCACTGGCCGGCCGGCGAGATCGCGGTCGACCTGCTGTCGCGCGTGGTATCGCCCTATCAGCTCAATCCGTTCGACTACAACCCGCTGCGGACGGTGATCGCGCAGACCGTGGACTTCGCGCGGCTGCGCGCCGCGACGGCCCCGCAGATCTTCATCGCGGCCACCAACGTCCGCAGCGGCCAGTGCCGGATCTTCCGCAATGCGGAACTCTCGGCCGACGTCGTACTGGCGTCCACCTGCCTGCCGCATCTGCACCGGACGATCGAGATCGACGGCGAGCCTTATTGGGACGGGGGCCTCACGGCCAATCCGCCGATCCTGCCGCTGGTCGAGCATTGCCGCTCGCCGCAGCTGCTGCTGGTGCAGATCACGCCCGCGCGCGCTGCAGAGTCGCCGACGACCGCGCCCGCGATCGGCCGCCGCCTGAGCGAGATCGTGTTCAATGCCCCGCTGGCACGCGAGATCGACATGCTGGCCATGGGGCATCGCATCGCGCGCGACGGAATCGGCCTCGGCGGGCGCTGGCGGCGCAAGCTGCGGGCGCTGCGCCTGCACGCCATCGACGCGACCGACGCCATCCAGTCGGCGGGCCCGTCAAGCCAGCTCTTTCCGCAATGGGCGACGCTGAGCCGCCTGCGCGACCAGGGCCGCGACGCCGCCAGCGCCTGGCTCGCCGACATGGGACTCGCGACCGCGACGCCGTCCTGAGCGTTTTCCGTGGCCTGTGACTACTGTCACAGCGCCGGCGGCGGCCGGGCGTTACAGTCCGGCTTCCATTCGCCAGGGAGGCCACCGTGCCAGACCCGCAGGGCTTCGGCTACAAGCCGCCGAAATTCTTCGACTACCAGTATCAGTTGTCGCCGTTCCTCTCGAGCCAGCTCGGCTGGGCGGCACAGACGGGAACCGGGCAGGTCTTCAACCTGGGCCTGACCCTGCCCGACGACGACGTCGAGTCCAACTTCGCCTGGAGCTGCGCCGCCATCGCCCGCAGCTTCGGCACCAAGACCTGCTTCGACCCGCACATCATTGCCGCCCAGCAGTTCTCCTCCCTCGATCCCAGCGTGTGGGACACGCTCTATGGCCTGATCCGCACCGCCGGCCCGAATCTGTGGCAGGACGCGAACGGCACGCAGACGAACATCGTCACCGGCAAGCCCGTGACGGTCGGCAAGATCGACCCGCTCGGTTATTTTCGTCCGACCAGCCCCGACGGCGTGATCGCCGGGTTCGGTGCTCCGCTGGTGCCGCCAACCGGTCTATCGTTGGGCAAGCGCTTCCTGTTCGCTAGCGACCCGCATGTCCAGCTCTATCTTTATCTCGACAAGGATGCGCTGGACAAACGCGCCAACCTCTTGATGAGCGGCGGCGGCGTCGGCTTCGAAGGCAAGCTGAGCTCCGGCGATCCGCTAAAGCTGCGCGTCGGCGTCGGCCGCGATCAGACGGGCTCCGGCGCCGGTTTCATCACCATCCAGATCGGACCGGACTACGTGGCGGCGTCGCCGCAGCCGTAGATCCGATCGAGGCGGCTCGCATTCAGCGGCCGACCGTGAAGGGGATCTCGCCGTGCGTGGTCTTCCCGTCATCGCCCAGCGCGTGCCAGCGCAGGCGGTAGGCACCGGCCGCCAACCCCTTGGCGGGCGCGGCCAGATGATCGGGCGCCGCGGCGGCCACGATGTCCAGAGGGATGAACTTGTCATCGGGCGTCGCCAGCGTAAGGCGCGAGCCGGCGTGATCGACCGGCGCGCTGAACTGGATGTCGACCGCGACGTCGGGGCCGGCGACCTTTCCGTTGGCGGCGGGCATCGACTTGAGCACGGTCAGGTCGGCCGCGCCGAGCGGACGCACGCCGGCGAGGATGACGAGAGCGGCGGCGATGCCGATGCTCGTCGAAACGCGAACCATGGTCGGCCCTCCACTTTGCCTGAAGCGATGTGCCTAACAGGTCGGCCCCGACAGGGGCAAGCGATCATCGCTTGCCGCACCGCAGCATGGCGAGGTCATCCTTTTCTCACAGATGTCGGCACATTGCTGACACAGTTCGTCGCTAAGC
>JBKOWC010000126.1:0-6830 GCA_046724215.1 Pseudomonadota bacterium
CCAGCGCGTCGACCTGACGCTGACCGAATTCCAGATCGTGCGGCTGCTGGCCAGCGCCGGCGACACCGACGTTTCCTACCGGCAGATCTACGACCTCGTGCGCGGCAAGGACTTCATCGCCGGCTACGGCGAGGAAGGCTATCGCGTCAACGTGCGCTCTTTCATCAAACGGATTCGACAGAAATTCCGCGATGTCGACGACAGCTTCGCCTGCATCGAGAACTACCCGGGATTCGGATACCGCTGGTCAGACGCGGCGTGACCGGACCCGCATGGAGGTCGCGTCGCGGCGGCGTGTCGAACGGTCGCTCGCCAGTCGGCTCGTCCTCCTGATCATCGTCTTCATCGCGGTTCCCGTCGCTCTCTATCAAACGTTCAAGCAGGCCGAGGAGGACCGGCAGCGGCTGCTCATCGACGCCGTGCAGGATAGCGGCCGTCTCGTCGGCCTCGGCCTGCGTCCCTTGTTGCAGCAGACCGATCCGTCGCCCCTGACGACGATCGGCGACGAGCTGCAGCGGTTCGGCAGCCCCAATACCCAGCTGAAGGTCCTGTTCCGGCGTGTCGAGGAGCAGACCACCACGAACTTCTACTACGTCGCGGCGTTTCCGGTCGTTTCGGCGGAAGCCCTGCAGCGAGAGCGAGACGAGCTGCTGCGCCAGGGCGCCTTCAACAGCTTCACAAACACCTGTACGAGCAACGAGACCCTGACCCGCAGCTACCGCGATCCGGCGGGCCGCAGCGAGATCATGACCTCGATCACGCCGGTGCTGACGCCCGCCGGTTGCTGGCTGGTCGTGGTCTCGCACCCGCTCGAGAGCCTGCTCGGCACCTCGATCAGCGAACCGGTGTGGATGCGTTTCGAGGTGCGCGTCGCCGCCGCCATCTATGTGATCATGGCGGCCCTCACGCTCGCCGTCTTCCTCAGCATCCGCCGCAGCGTGCTCCGGTTCCGCAAGCTGGCGCGCGACCTGCGCACCGGCGAGGCCGAGGACCCGTCCTTCGCGTCGCAGAACGAGCTGGTGGAGCTGGCCGGCGTGGCCGAGGAATTCGACCGCCTGATCCAGACCCTGCGCGCCTCGGCCGAGAGCATCCGCAACGCCGCCGAGGACAACGCGCACGCCATGAAGACGCCGATCGCCATCATGCGCCAGTCGATGGAACCGCTGAAGCGCCTCGTGCCGCCAGCGGAGACCCGCGGCCGCCGTGCGCTCGCCGTGCTCGAGAACTCCATCGACCGCCTCGACCAGCTGGTCTCCACGGCGCGGCGGATGGACGAGGCGATGGCCGAGCTGCTCGATCCGCCGCGCCAGCGCGTCGACCTGTCGCGACTGCTGCGCCGCATGATGGGCGCCTACGGCAGCGTCATCGAGAGCCGCGGCCTGCGACTCGGCACCGACATCGAGAACGACGTGGTCGTCCGTGCCAGCGAGGAATTGCTCGAGACGGTCGTCGAAAACATCGTCGAGAACTCGATCAGCGTGCTGCCCAAGGGGGGGCAGATCGCGGTGGCGCTGCGGCGCAACAAGCGCTGGGCCGACTTGGTCATCGCCGACAACGGGCCGGGGGTGCCGGCGGAGGATCTCGAGCGGATCTTCGAGCGGCGGTTCTCGCACCGGCCTCCGGCGATGGCGGAAGCGCCGGGGTCCGCCGAGAACGCGGTCGACAGCGTCCATGCCGGGATCGGCCTGTGGATCGTCCGCCGCAACATCGAGGCGATCGGCGGGCACGTCCGGGCCGAAAACGCCACCACCGGCGGCCTGATCATGAAGATCCAGGTGCCGCTCGCCGCCTGAGCCGCCGCAATGCCACAACTTTGACCCAGCGGCATTGCAAGACCATCTGCTAAAACATTGAAATCGATGGTTAATTCGTTAACGGAAGGTTAACGCGCAGCGAAGGGCCGTGGTTATGCAGGCAAGAATATATCGCTTCAACGAGGGCGCTTGGCGGGGGATGCCGCGGTCGGCCGATGGCATGGACCCCTGCGGCTTCCACCAGTTCCTGCGCCAGTTCGATTGCCTGCTGCGCCGGCTCAGCGATCTTCACTTGCGGATCTCCTTGGCGCGCCTCCCCCTGACGGAACATGGCGACGAACTGGCGCGTTCCGGCGGTGCCATCGTCGACAATCTGCTCGATCCCTGTGCTGTTGCCGGCGTCATGCCCGACGGCAGCGTAGTCGCCGCCTTTCTCGGTCCGCGCGACGGCGACAACGCCGTCGGCGACGAGGAGATGACGGCGCGGATCACGCGGCGCTTCGAGCGGGCGGCGCAGGCGGCACTGCCGCGCGCGACGCTGCCCGGCAACGCCCTGACGGTGGTCCATTGCTGGTCGGACGAGATCTATGACGTACCGGCGTTCGTGCTTGAACTGGCCAGCATCCACCAATCTCGGCGAGCGGGCGTGGCAACCGAGCTGAAGGTCGGCGGCCATCCGGCCTGATCGTCCGCACGTTTTGCGGTCTCTCAGCGCCGCGTGAGGCCCGGCCCCGCGCGCCGCGCCGAGTGTCCGCGCGAGCGCCTTCGACCACGATTCGCGAGCCCTCCAATGCCGGCCCGCATGATATCGGCGGGCCTGTGTCGTTGCCGCTGTCTGCGGATTTCGGCACTATCATCGGGCGCGTTCGAAGGGAACGCTCCGGGTGGGAGGGTCACCGCAATGTCAGAACGGCACATCAGCACGAAGATCCGTCAGCAATCTGCGTCCCGAGGCTCGCGTCGCAGTTTCCTGCGCGTCGCGGCCGCGAGTGCCGCGGCGGCGGTCGCTATGCCGCGGGTCGGGCGGGCCGCGGACACCATCACCTTGAGGTTCCAGAGCACCTGGCCTGCCAAGGACATTTTTCATGAGTTTGCGCAGGACTACGTCAACCGCGTCAACACGATGTCCGGCGGCCGGCTCAAGCTCGACCTGCTCGCCGCCGGGGCGGTCGCCAAGGCGTTCGAGATGCAGGACGCGGTCATCAGCGGCACGCTCGATGGCGGTCATGGCGTCTGCGCCTACTGGTACGGGAAGAACAAGGCCTACTCGCTCTTCGGGACGCCGCCGGCATGGGGGTGGCGGGCCAATCAGATGCTGGGCTGGGTGCGCTACGGCGGCGGGCAGGAGCTCTACGACGAACTCGTCCAAAAGGTCCTTGGACTGAATCTGGTCGGCTTCCTGACCGGCGCGATGCCGACCCAGCCGCTCGGCTGGTTCAAGAAGCCGGTCGAATCGGCGGATGATTTCAAGGGCCTGAAATACCGGACCGTCGGCCTGTCGGCGGACCTGAACAATGAAATGGGGGCCGCAGTGACGATCCTGGGCGGCGGCGAGATCGTGCCGGCCATGGATCGCGGCCTGCTCGATGCGGCCGAATTCAACAACCCCTCGTCGGACCGACTGCTCGGATTCCCCGATGTGAGCAAGGTCTACATGCTGCAGAGCTACCACCAGTCTTGCGAGTGCTTCGAGATCATCTTCAACAAGAAGAAGCACGACGCGCTGCCGCCGGACCTCCAGGCGGTCCTGAAATACGCCGCCGAAGCAGCCTCCGCGGACATGACCTGGAAAGGCATGGACCGCTACTCGAAGGACCTGCAGGCCATGGAAAAGGACCAGGGCGTCCAGGTGATGAAGACGCCGGATGCCGTGCTGGAGGCACAGCTGGCCGCCTGGGACAAGGTGATCGCCAAGCTCTCTGCCGACCCGTTCTTCGCCAAGGTGGTGGACTCGCAGAAAGCCTGGGCGAAGCGCGTGGTCAGCCTGCAGTTCGCGATGGAGGTCGACCAGAAGATGGCCTACGACCACTTCTTCGGCGCGGCCTAGCCGGCGGCGCAGGAAGGCCGGGTCGGGCATTCCTGCTGCGGGGGCGGCATGGCCGCCCCCGGTGCGCCGGCTTCTGGGGGGCATCAACATGCAACGGCTTCTGCTGCTTGCCGACGCCATCAGTACGTGGGTCGGCAAGACCTTCGCCTGGTGCATCGTCATCCTGACGTTTGCCACCTGCTACGAAGTATTCTCGCGCTATCTGCTGCACCACCCGACGAGCTGGGCCTTCGACGCCAGCTACATCCTCTACGGCACGCTGTTCATGATGGCGGGCGCCTACGCCCTCTGCCGCAACGGCCATGTCCGCGGCGACTTCCTCTACCGCAGCTGGCCGCCGCGCGTGCAGGCGGCGATGGACCTGCTGCTGTTCGTCCTCTTCTTCTTTCCGGGGATGCTGGCTTTCGTCTACGCCGGCTGGGATTTCGCCGCCCGCTCCCTGGCCGAGAACGAGCATTCGGCCTACAGCCCGGACGGTCCGCCGATCTATCCGTTCAAGATGCTGATCCCCGTGACCGGCATCCTGATGCTGATGCAAGGCGTGGCCGAGTTCATTCGCTGCCTTCTCTGCCTGCGGACGGGAGCCTGGCCGCAGCGCCTCCATGACGTCGAAGAGCTGGAGAAGGTCATCCTGGAGGAGCAGCAGCGCAAGCAGGAGGCGGCGTCATGACCGACCCGCAACTCGGCGTGCTCATGCTGGCGCTGTTCGTCGTTTTCATCCTGCTGGGATTCCCGATCGCCTTCACCCTGATGGCGCTGGGCGTCTTCTTCGGCTGCTTCGCCTATGACGACCTGGATCCGGTCTTTCAGCTCCTGGTCCAGCGCACCTACTCGGTGATGTCGAACGACGTGCTCATCTCCGTGCCGCTGTTCGTGTTCATGGGCTATGTGATCGAGCGCGCCAACATCCTCGACCGTCTGTTCCGAAGTATCCAGCTCGCGGCCGGCGGCCTGCCGGCCTCGCTGGCGATCGCGACGCTGGCCACCTGCGCCCTGTTCGCGACCGCGACGGGCATCGTCGGCGCGGTCGTCACCCTGATGGGGCTGCTCGCCTATCCGGCCATGCTGCGCCAGGGCTACGACGCCAGGCTGTCGGCCGGCGTCGTCTGCGCCGGCGGCTGCCTCGGCATCCTGATTCCGCCGAGCGTGATGCTGATTCTGTACGGCGCTACGGCCGGCGTGTCCGTCGTGAAGCTCTACGCCGGCGCCTTCCTGCCCGGCTTCATGCTGGCGGGGCTCTACATGCTCTATGTCATCGCCCGCGCCCTCATCGATCCGTCGCTGGCGCCGTCGCTGTCGAAGCATGAGCGGAACGTTCCGTTCGTCCAGGTCGTGCGGGCGCTGTTCACCTCGTTCTTTCCTCTGGCGACGCTCATCGTGGCGGTGCTCGGCGCGATCCTCTTCGGCCTGGCGACGCCGACGGAGGCCGCCGCCGTCGGCGCCCTCGGCAGCCTCGTGCTCGCCGCCGCCTACCGCTCGCTGACCTTGACCAAGCTCAAGGAGTCCGTGTTCCTGACGGCGCGGACGTCGGCGATGGTCTGCTGGCTGTTCATCGGCTCCTTCATGTTTTCGGCCGTGTTCGCCGTGCTCGGCGGGCAGGGCGTGGTCGAGAACTTCGTCCTCGGCCTCAATCTGTCGCCCACGATGTTCATGCTGGTCAGCCAGATCATCATCTTCCTGCTGGGATGGCCACTCGAATGGACCGAGATCATCGTCATCTTCATGCCGATCTTCCTGCCGCTGCTCGATCACTTCGGCATCGACCCCTTGTTCTTCGGTCTGCTGGTGGCGCTCAACATTCAGACGTCCTTCCTGTCGCCGCCGGTGGCCATGGCGCCGTTCTACCTCAAGGGCGTGGCGCCGAAGCATGTCAGCATCAACGAGATCTTCGCCGGCGTGATGCCGTTCATGCTCATCGTGCTGGTCGCGATGGCGCTGCTGTATGTCTTCCCGGAGATCGGCCTGTGGCTGCCGAGCGTGTTGTATCGCTAGGACCATGACGCGGGCGACGACAGCGTTCCGCCGGATCGGTCCTGCCGATCACCGGCGGATGGCCTGGAAGAACGGCCTGGGCACGACCGACGAGATCGCCGTCGATCCGCCCGGTGCCGGCCTCGGCGGCGGCGCGTTCAATTGGCGGCTCAGCATGGCGACCGTCGGGCAATCCTGCCCGTTCTCGGCCTTCCCGGGTTACGAGCGCACGATCATGGTGATCGAGGGCGCCGGCATAGAGCTGGCCGTCCCCGGCCAGGCGACGCACCGCCTCGATCGATTGTTCGAGCCCTTCGTGTTCTCCGGCGACGAGCCGGCGCAATGCCGCCTGCTCGCGGGACCGGTGCGCGACTTCAATCTGATGATCGCCCGCGCGCATTGGCGGGCGCGCACGGACGTGCTGGCGGTCGGCGACGTCCGCGCGCCGCTGGACGCGGGCGGCGACGTGGTCATCCTGCATTGCTTCGGCGGATCGGTCGACGTCGCCATCGACGGAGCCGAGGAAGCGCTGCCGAGCGGCCACACGCTCGTCATCGAACCCGGCGCGCCTCGGTCCATTCCGATCGGGCTTGCAGCGCCGGAAGCCGCCACCATCGCCCTCATGACGCTGACTCGAGGTAGGGCGGCGTACGGTCGGCGGCGCCGGGGAATAATCGTGCGCCTGCCACTGTTTCATTGAGTCGAGGCGCCGGGTCGGCGGCCGCCGGGGCCGGCCGATGCGCGGGCGCATCAACACAGCACGGGAGGAAAGCATGCGGTACGCATATGCGATCGGGTTGGCAGCGGCGGTCGCGTTGTTGGCGATGGGCGGTGCGGCGAGGGCTGACGACTATGGCCCCCTGAAGGTCGTCAAGACGTCGGCCGGCAACGTGCTGGCCGATCCCAAGGGGATGACCCTCTACACCTTCGACAAGGACGAGCCCGGAAAATCGAACTGCTCGGGCGAGTGCGCCGAGTACTGGCCGCCGCTCCTGGCGGGCGCGGCCGACAAGGCGGTGGGCGGCCTCACGATCATCAAGCGCGCCGACGGCACCATG